>NZ_RZGX01000013.1:0-123025 GCF_003990155.1 Legionella qingyii | reverse complement strand
TCACTGATCAAATGCTCCGGAATCGGTGATCAAGTAATGCCGGAATCTCTGATCAAGTGTTTCCGGAATCTGCGATCAAATGCGGCCGGAATTGGTGATCATTTCGCTCCGGAATACACACCCTTCGGATAAAAATTCGAAAGCATATGCTCTATGGCAAACAAAATGTCAGATTTTCGGCTCTGAAAAAGTAAGTAGGTTTTCTCAAGAAATCGTCGATACAAACGATGGCTCTAGAGACGAGCGTGATAGAGCTTTCCAGTCATTGCTAAGTGCTATTCGTCAGGATCTACATGATTCATGAAAATAAAGCTAGAAGCTTTTGTAGCTACCTAACACTTCTATCAACTAGCTAGCTCCCTCCCTCCCTTAACATACTGTACCCAAATGATATATTAGTCATTGAGTCAGTTATGTCCCAAAAACACAAATTTTAGAGCCTAGCCAAATTATCTATATGAAGACTGATTTATGAAATTGAATAGTAATCCTCGGATTTCATATTCTATTTATCTATTTTATAGACCCTTTCAGATCAAATACTTATTCACTTTGTGTTCTATACTAATTTTATATGGATATTTGTGAGCTAAAATGTTTTTCTACGTAGACGAAAGTGGGAACACTGGGAAAGATCTTTTTAATGAATCTCAAGGTTCTTTGTTTTACGGACTATTAACTAGCAAAACAAATTTTGATATTCTAGCCCGAAATTCTGTAAATCAAATCAAACAAAAATATGGTATTGCTCATTTGCATGGTAAATATCTTTCTACAAAATTAATTGGCTATTTAACATCAGATTTAATTAAACTTCAGAAAAAATTTAAATTACGCTTTGATTTATCCAAAGTTAACAAACGTGATCTTGCAATTATATCGTTCTTCGATCAGGTTTTTGATCAAGGAATGAATCCTGCTTATACCTGGACGGGGTATTGGACGCCATTAAGATATCTTATGTTAGTTAAAGTTGCATGCTTATTTGATCTTGATACATTAAAACAATCATGGGATGCAAGAATATGTTTAGACAAAGATAAGTCAAAAGAGATTTTCGTATCGGTTTGTGATGTCCTCTTAAGTCGATTAGGAAGAATACCTGATGAGCGATCTCAACAATTAATCTACGATACTTTAAGTTGGGCAAAATCTAATTATTTTGATCTTGGGTATCATTGTATTAATAAATCTCAAGTTAAAGAATGCTCTCCAAATCTCATTGGTTTTCAATTTGTTCTTCACCAAATTGGAGAATATATTAAGGATTATCCTAAATCACCCGTAAAAATCACGATTGATAATCAATTGGAATACAATAAATATCAGCAAAAACTTGCTGATTATTGTGCTATTTTGAAAAAGCGAGGGGTTGTTGAGGAAACGCCGTTAGGGACGTATGATTATAGAAACTACCCATTAGATAAATTAGTGTTTATATCCCACAAAAACAGTATAGGTATTGAATTAACAGATTTAGTGTTGTGGATATATCAAAGGTTTCTTCAAAAGAATGAGCTATCTACTGATATATTACCTCTCTTAAAACAATTTTTCTTTAAAACCCAGTATCATGAAATTTCAATAAATGGATTCATTCAGCGATTTAAATCGTGGGTTAGTTCATTACCAAATTTCGATCATAAAGACATTGCTGAGGCAAAAAAAATAATAGACATAGATGAAAAAAGACGTCTTCAAGCTATTCAAGATAGCATTATAAAATAGTTATATTATTGGTAAGTAAATTCTCTACTTAAATTGGTTAACTTCTCAACCTAGATAAATTAACGATGTTTTTTAACTTATCTCTTGTTAATTTTTGTTTAGCGAAGAATTAGGTTATGTAGTAAACAAAATCCCAATTTTATTAACTATGATGTTTAATTTAATGAAGTTCTTAAAAGTTCTTAAATCAAATAATAACTCTTAAGAACTCTGTATTGTTCATTATCCTTAAGACCTATATAATACTTCTTAAATTAATTAAGAAGTTTTAAGAAGATTATGTCACCAAATGATTGGCACTATCCGCGTCCCTTGTTAGCCGAGAAATATCTTAATTTATTTGATATAGGATTAACGTCTGCACGCGGGCTATTTGCTAGACGTAGAATGGGGAAAACAGAGTTTTTGAAAAAAGACTTTATTCCTGCTGCCAAGAAAAAAGGATACGTTGTTGTATATACCAATCTCTGGGAATTAGAAGTAGACCCTGCAACAGCTTTAGTATCAGAATTGTATAAGATGATTGAGCCTAAGGGATTTGCAAGAATATGGGCTAACTTGAATACGCCAATTAATATAAAAAAAGTCAAAGCATCAGGACAGGTTCCAGGATTTGGGGAAGGTGCAGTAGAGGCTGATTTGTCTGATCCTAAAAAATTAACAGGAACGTTATTGATGGAAGCGATGAGCGCGTATGATCGAAAAAAAAATAAAATGGTATTGGTCATAGACGAAGCTCAAGTACTTGCTTATGAAGAAAACTCCCATTTTGCTCATGCATTGAGAGCAGCTTTAGATGTAAGAAAAGATACTATTAAAGTAATATTTGCGGGAAGTTCCGAAACTACGTTAAGGCGAATGTTTGGTGTTGCATCAGAACCATTTTATAATTGGGCGCCCTTAGAACCATTTGAATTACTAGGTAGAGATTTTGTAGTAGCTATGGTGGAAAGAGTAAATAAAATTTCTAAATTTCCTTTATCCTTAGATGAAGCAATAGATGTCTTTGAAAACCTAAAATGTACACCTGAATTTTTCAGAAGATACATAGAATATTACTTGAGTAATCCTGAAGAGGGTAGTAAAGCAGCATTAGAATATACCCAAAATAAAGTATTTAGTGATAAGAATTTTAAAAGGCAGTGGAATTCATTATTGCCTGCAGATAAGATCATCTTATCTATGATTGCTCATGAGGTTGGTGATTTACATAGTCAATTAGCCCTGAAAAAAATTGGTGAGTCCTTAGGTATTGGAAATAATGTAAATAAAAATACAACTCAAAATGCATTAAGACGATTGGCTAATAAAAATTTAATTACAAAAGTTGAATATGGTATTTATCAATTTGAGGACGAAGCTTTTGCTGATTGGGTGAAACATTTAGACGGAGAGTAAATAACATGTCAATGGAACGCGGAATCTAAGATAACGAAAAAGCAGGTTCTATAGCTAAAGATTTCATGAAAAAGGAACCGAAATGTAAGCTTCTTTGTTGGTTTTATTGATAATGCCACAATATATTTCTTATCTAGTTCTTCCAGAAAAGGTTTCTCGTTTGTTGGACGCCAAAAGAGATTAACTTTTGATGGGGATCATTTTTATGCTGATTTAGTTTTTTACCATATTATTCTTAAATGTTACGTTATTGTTGATCTAAAAAACCGAAAATTAACTCAAGCAGATTTAGGGAAAATGCAGTTGTATGTAAAATTACTTCGATAAGAAATAAAACAAGATGACGAACCCCCTGATTGGTCTTGTACTTTGCACAGAAAAGAGCGAGGAAATGACTAGATATATGCTAGGAGATGGAGCCAAACAAATATTTGCTAGTAAATATCAATTATATTTACTGACAGAAGGGCAACTTGAGGAAGAGAAGTATTAATTTTAAATCAACAAAAAGCAGAATAGAGTAGAGCTATGTAATAGCTTTATTGATATGGCAGTATATCACCTCGCGTTAGTTTGACTTATTCAGTAGGAAAATAAAAAATGCCACAGTTAATACTTACTATTTCACATAATATAAACACTGATGTAATTAATTTCAAAAACCTATTCAATCAGATTCATGAAACTCTTCAAATCGTACCCAATATGGATGTTAATACTGCACATAGTGGAGTAATTCAGGAATTATTTTCTTATATTGGTTTTGACAATCCTAAAGCAACTAAAGTTTATCTCGAGCTTTACTGGATGGAAGATGAAGAGCGGACTGCAATGAAATCAGTATTAGGAAAGACTTTGATTGATATTCTTAAAAAAAACATCGTCCCAGAAGTAGAAGGGCAGGGGCTTATATGTATACCAAGGGTAAGAATTTCAAATCTTGGGGATTTAAATCAAAGTTATTTCATTAGTAGAAGTTAATAAGTGGAAGAGAGTAGAGGATATTGGGAATGTCCCGAGCGTATAAATGCTATTAAGTCTGATTTCTACGAACAGTATACTTTAAGCCAAAAAATATTTTATTTAGCTAAATAAACAGCAATGTCCATAAACTCCTATTTCTAGAAACTATAATTCACTTCAACAACAAGCTTTATATTTTATTATTTATCATGGTATTACTATCAATATTTAATTTGATTTGAGGATGAATAAGATTTCAAGTGAGTATTATTCGGAAATTATGATAAAATAAAGGACGCTTTATTGACCTTCAATTTTAGATCATTTTAAGCAAAAAATTAAATATTTGATAATTAGCATACTGCTATTTTAGCAATTATGATTCTTTCAGCTTTTAAACCTTAAATCTGAATTCTTGACCTATATAAATCGAAATAAAAATGCTGCCAAATAGTTTTTCTTGTTATTTACCTGTCCTTGGTGTTTATTTAAGCATAGCTTTGATAGGCTTTATTATTTATAAATTAAAAATTAATAACAAATTTATTGCCAGTTGTCTTATGTTGGTAGTAATAGCGATATTTTTTATAGGAGGAGGTACTAATCGCATTCCCAATCCACTTGGTCATTTATCCATTTTAATTAGCTGTCCTGCTAATAGCCTAACAGTTAATTGGGTAATCCCCCCGAAAAATAACTGATGTCAAAAGTAGAATTTTCTCGTAACCTATGACGAAGGAGATTCTTCATGAAAAGATCAAAATTTACAGACAGTCAGATTCACTCAATTCTAAAACAAGCTGAGAATGGAACTCCTGTATCAGAACCATAAGTAGAACATTGACAAATTTTTAATCTTACAAACGCTAGCCTGCATCCATCAGCTCATACTTCTAGTGTTAGAAGAGGAACTATGAAAAGTCTCCTGAGGCAAAGTTTTGTTTATCATCAAAAAAGCTACAAGAAATCTGGATTTTAGCTCAAAAGCCATGGATCATTCCGATACTAGGAACTACAAACATTGAATGCATGAAAGAAAATTCAGGTGCCGCCGTCGCATGATGAGGCTCGTTGAATTGATTAATGAATTTAAAGAAAAGGGGATTGAATTTGTTTCCCTTGAAAATAATTTAGATACCTCAACTCACATGGGGATGTTATTGTTTAATATCTGCGCTGCATTTTCTGAGATGGAACGTGAATTAATTCGTGAACGCGTTAAAGCAGGCCTTGACTCTGCAAAACAACAGGGACGTAAAGGCGGGCGACCTAAAGCATTAACTGATGAAAGGGCTAATGCTATTCGAGCACTGCGCCAGACGGGACAGATGTCTGTAAAAAATATTTGTGAAACGATGAAAATTAGCCGGTCTGTATTTTATCGTTGTATTAATCAACAGGTTGAGGTGTAACTATGGCTAATGTTAATTCTAGCTTAGAGCAAATTGAGCGATGGTCTTTGTTTGAACTGCATCGATTTAATTGTGCCATTACCAAACTATTGAGTGACCCTGAAAGAAACGATGCCATTAAGCGCCAACTCAAAGTAGGAATGCAAATCACCTACTTTTGTAGTGATAAAAATACTTTGGTTGAAGCAATTGTTGATGAAATAAGGAAAGCTAGAGCTTCTGTGATTAATATCCATGATGGTCAACAATGGGATATCAGTTTTTTTCTCATTAATCTGGAAGGTATTGATACCCGCATTGTTCCTAAAAAATATTCCAGTGGTTTAGATAGGAATTCACTTAAAGTGGGTGATCTGGTTATGGATACTCTTTCCATACAAGGTGGCCAACTATTTATTGAAGGTGAGGCGATTCGTTAAAGAGATTGTACAAATTTAGATACGCAATAAAATTGACTATGATATTTGCATAAAGTAAAATTTTTGCTATTGATTTAGCCGAAGGAAAATGAGTCATGGGGCACCCAGTATTAAAAACTATAGGGCAAAGAATCTTGAGATTGGAGGAACCCTTTAAAAACCCTCAGCGCGATCAAGTTTTTAGCGAATTGCAAGCCTTAAAAATGAAACCCAATTACTTAAAATTTCAGTTGAAGGTTGACCGTTTTGAAAGAGAATTACAAACTTTGATTGCCGAAGCTTATTCTTCTGTGAACATTGATGAATTCAATTCTCTAGCACAGTTTAGCAGAAAAGCCATCGGAGTGATGGATAAAGTATTAACTACCAACCCATCGCAAAAAAATCCAGGGAAAAAAGAGTTCGATGAGATTAAAGGATTATTTGACGAGTTAAAACAAGAGACGCCTGATAATACCTTTGGAAGGATCTGTTGTGGAATATTAACGGCTCTACTCATCCCAATTCTCTTTGTTTTTGAGACGTTGCTATTACCTGGTTTTAGGTGCTACGAGCCTTACCAAGGTACAAAGTCGTGCGCGGATCTAACCTATCGATTGTTTCATTCCAAAGCCCATCCTCTGATCGAATCTATTGAAGATATTATTGAGAAATATCAAATAATAACGGGAGATCTAGATCCTACGAACACCGTTAGGCAAGTAGTCGGCTAACAGCGAGCAAATATACCTCATTATTTGTTTAGGTTTGATAAAACTCATTATCCGTGAAAATACTGTCTGATTATTTAAAAAAAATACTTTGTTCATCATTGGGTTTTAGGAGTCATGGATTAGGCAAACTTAGATGATTATTAATTGCACATAAGGAATTTTTTTGGAGGAATGGCATGAGTACTTTGGCAATTACATTTGATGATCAGGCAGTAGACGTTAGTTTTACCAAAAAATCGGTGCATTTTACGAGTTTGCAGATAACAAAAGATAAAGTTCTATTTGAAGCACAAAATAAGGTAAAAGAGGCTATCATTTAACTTCAGAAATAAGATTGATTTTTAGACAATAAAAAATACATAAAAAAACATTGAAACTCTTATCCAGTATGGGTTACAGAGGGGTTAAAATTTAAAAAGTCCTATTTGCCTACGTATCCTGACTTACCCCCCTTTACATCCGTGATAGTGAAGGTAGGTCTATTAATTGTAAAAGTAGACTAAAGGGCAGGGACTATCAATTCCTTACCACAAAAGAACCATTAGGTCTGATTACTGTGAAAAGCAGACATAATATTTAATTTTCATAAAAAATATTCCCGAAAAGTGGTGTAGGTAAAGTCTTGGAAATTAATGGCGCAGCTAAAGTGATAGGTATTATCATTATGAAAGAGTTGCTGAGAAATGATTCCTCTAATTTTGCTCCATAAACCTATCACTTTAAGAGGCATTCAAAGTCTATTTTATACATTCGAATCTAAAAATTTTTCCAGGGCTGATTGCGACCTGTTTCCCATGAGATAGTTTTTCATATTATTTTTAAAAGTGACAGGAACACTTCTAATAGCAGTACCACAAACATTTTCAAATTTATCATTTTCCATTTATTTCTTGCTCTGGATATGAGGTGATTTTTCAGCTAGAGTTTCAACACATGACCAACATACGTTAGGTATGCAAATTGAAGCAATGAAAAAATATGCTAACGCACGTAATTGGCATATTGAAAGTGAGATTACTGAAATTGGCTCTGGATCAAAGGATAGGCCCAAAAGAGCTGAATTGATACATCAGGCGAAACGACGTCAAATTGATGTAATTATTGTTTGGAAGCTTGATCGATGGGGACGTTCTGTCAATGATCTTTTTCATACTCTTCATGAGTTAAATGATCTTGGCGTCGGATTTATATCTTTAACCGAAGCTTTAGATTTAACCACAGCAACAGGAAGGGCAATGGCAGGCTTGCTGGCAATTTTTGCAGAGTTTGAGCGAGAAATTTTGCGCGAACGAGTTAAAGCAGGTATTGCACATGCTAGAAGCAAAGGAAAAGCTCATGGCCGGCCTATAACTGCTAAGAAGCACACTGACAAAGTCGTTGCACTTTTCAAAACAGGGATGAACCAGTCGGAAATTGCAAGGCAACTAGATATTGGGCGAACGTCCGTAAGAAGAATTTTAAATGAAAATACTCTAAGTAAAGAATTTTAATATGATTGATTCAAGAGAAAAAATAAGACAAGTTGTGTTAACCGCACCCAATTCAGAGTGGCCAAGATTATTTAATGAATCAGCTACTGAAATTAAAAATATTCTAGGCCAAAACTGTGCAGGTATTCATCACATTGGAAGCACTGCTATACCCAACATTTATGCTAAACCAATTGTGGATGTTCTCCCCGTTGTTAAAGATATTAAACTGGTTGATTCATTGAATTTAAAGTTTGAGGCTTTAGGTTATGTTTGTATGGGGGAATATGGTATTCCTGGGCGGCGTTTCTACTGGAAATCAAAAAATAAAAGAACCCATAATATTCATTTGTTTGAACAGGGATCATCAGAAATTTTACGTCATATATCTTTTAGGGATTTTATGCGTAAGCATGAAGACTATGCAAAAGCTTATTCTGTTTTAAAATGTTGTCTGGCTGAAGTATTCACTGATGATATAGAAAATTATGTCAATGGCAAAAGTTCTTTTGTACAAATCATTGACTATCAAACAGGTACAGCTCGAGATAAGCAATTAAATGCTAAGGATAATATTATTATTCAACCTTATAATCCTGCTTGGCCAAAGCTAGCAGAGGCAGAAATTAAGGCGATTAAAACAATTGCTAATCAAGCGTCTTTTGTTTCTATAGACCATATAGGAAGCACGGCTGTTCCTGGACTTTCAAGCAAACCAATTATTGATATTTTCATTGGCGTTCAATCGATAAAAGAAGCTGATCGTTGGGTTTATCCTCTTGAATCACTTGGATATATTTATTGGGAAGAAAATCCAGATAAAACACATTTACGATTTTTTAAAGGAATGCCTCCTTTTGGTGAAGGAAGGACGCATCATGTTCATATTGTAGAGTCCAATAGTAATACATTTGAACATCGCTTATTGTTTAGGGATATACTTCGTCGTGATAAAAGTACGCGATTAGATTATGAGTCACTTAAACTGAGATTAGCACAATCTTATAATCTTGATCGTGAAGCTTATACGGATAATAAATTAGATTTTATTACATCAATACTGCGTGCGAATGGTTATATAAAACCTATTTCACGCTAGATTATTGTACTTTGGATAGAAGCTAATAAACTATTTCATTCGAACGCTATTTTTTAGATTAAAAGTTAAACATGACCCTTTTTTACCAGGATCCCGGCCGGGGGGCATCATTGGGAGTTCTGTCGCAGGATTATATTCTGTGTGGTTTGATTGAATTTCGAAATTTAATTTATTAGTTTTTTCGTTTCTACTGTTGGTTTTAATAATGGCCAAAAACACAATAACCATTAAGATAAAAAGAATGATTATTTAAAACTCCTTTTCAAATTATTTAGAGGGATGTTGGAAAGCATCACCAATCGAGTCAATCACAAACGCGCAATTGATTTGCGCTCTACTAAAATCTGTGGACAATTAGATTTACGGCCTGATTTTATGTTCACGCCTCCAATTGTCTACAGACTGCCCGGCATCAGGATTACTAGTTTATTTCCGGGTATTTCTCTTCCGTTTGATCCTCGACCTGTCCTTGATTATCTTTAGAGCTAGCAAAGAAAGCTATTTGATTTTTTACACAAATAAGCAATAGAGCTTTACTTTTATCTTCTTCGGAAATTAGGGCTAATTTAATTTCAGCCAATAACCCATTAATTTCATCCATGCTATTTTGTAAATTTGGAAAAAAATAAACCTCTGACCTGCCGCTTCTAGCTTGAATTTTTTGTTTAAAAAAATCTATAGAAATTAGATAGGGATTATTGCCAATATACTCCCCTATCTGTTTAATCATTTCTTCACAACTAGCCTGGTTTGGGAGCTTGACATTCTCAACAATTTGACCGGGATTAACAGAGAGCTTTATCCCATATTTCCACTGATCTTGTGCCATTGATAAGACAATACCCCCTAAAAATATTTTAATTTTTTCAAGGGTAGAATCGATGGTAAGTCCTAGTCTTTGCATCTCGAAAAGCACCGATTTACATTCAGCACTTACATTAGATGTCTTGATTTGAGCTAAGGTATAAAGTTTGTTACACAGTTCAGATTTATCTTGCATAAAACATCCTGGGAATTAATAAAAATCAAAAAAAATCGATGTTTAGTCGAAATAAGTTTTCGTTTTTACCATTTAGGTCAATATAAGTCCAATTATTTTTTTTGATATGTCTTATCGAAAAATTTAATATTGCTCGGTTAATCAATTGATTTTAAAGCAGCCGGGTAGTTCGTGGCAGGGCAATTTCAATGATCTTTAGATAGTCTCGTTTCCAGGGCAATACCTTGACTACAAAAAAAATTCACGTAATTTACTGCGATAGAACTTTATGTGAATACTTTAGTTCAAAAAAAACTGTTTTAATTAACCCATGTTTGTTGTTTTGAAATCCAATTACATGAGTTTAAATAACTTTTTAGAGGCTGTCCGGAAAGGGTAATATCTCCAGCGCAGCCATTTTATGTTCAAATTAAAATCATTTTATGGCGAAATCATTGATGCTAAATTATGCTTTGCTGATTTGAAGATTAGGGTGATTTAATTGGATGAGCAAGCGTTATCAAAGTGATTTGACTGACAAACAATGGGCTATTATCAAGCCATTGATTCCTGCAGAAAAAGAAGGCGGCCGTCCAAGGACCACCGGTATGCGGGAGGTTATGAGCGCCATATTTTATTCACTGCGCGCCGGTTGCCAATAGGACTATTTACCCAAATGTTTCCCACCTAAATCAACGGTCTATGATTATTTTTCCCAGTGGCGAGATGATGGTGTTTTAGATGATATGATGCGCGGGCTAAGGGAAGATATAAGGGTAGTTTCAGGACGAAATCCTAAGCCAAGCGCGGGCATAATCGATAGTCAGACGGAAAAACAGCAGGACCTGCACTGAATACAGGCTATTATGGTGGAAAAAAAATTAAAGGAAGAAAGCGACATATCGTAGTAGATGTTCTTGGATTGTTGCTTACAGTTATGGTGCATTCTGCAGGTATTCAAGACAGAGCTGTTGCGCGGTTGGTCATTACTCAACGCATAGTTGTTTTCAATAGCATAAAGATTATTTGGGCTGATGGTGGCTACACTGGAAGCAAATTGATTGACTGGGCTCTCTCTCTTTTTAATATTGTTTGGACTGTGGTTAAACGCCCTCGGAAGATCTTTAAAATCGTGAAATTTCGCTGGATAGTCGAGCGTACTTTTCGTTGGATGAATTATCAGCGACGATTGAGTAAAGACTATGAGTTTTTGCTAAAAAGTAGCGAGGCATTCATAAAATTATCTGCTATTGAGATAATGGTGCGGCGAATTAGTCCTGGCTGAATATGCATAATGGATAAAATAGCATAATTTGATCGATTATCGCGGATATTCATGCGGTATTATGCCGAAAATTAGGTTTTAGCTCTTCAATACTTACCTTTAATTTTGGTTTTATATACTATAGTTAACAAATATGAATTGAAAAGTTTTTCAATATGAATAAATTAATATACAACTTATTATACGAATTATTGAAGCCCAGAAAGAGTTTGCGATTAGCTAAACCCTATAAGAGAAAATATGACGAACAGTTGTATAACACCCTTTTTGAGGATCTGATAAATAGAAAATTAATTTTTCAAAATTTTAAACGAACAATCAATTCATTAAAGACTCATCGAAGCTTTAATAAAAACAAAACATACATACCTAATATGCCATTATCTATGTATGTTGAACCAACTAATATTTGTAATTTAACATGCCCCTCTTGCCCAACTGGAAATAACACCTTAAATCGACCAAGAGGACATATGTCCTTAGAGCTTTTTAAAAGTTTAATGGATGAAGTGGGTGATTATCTTCTTCAGCTTTATTTCTGGAATTATGGGGAACCTACCTTAAATCCTCACTACATTGAAATGTTACACTATGCGAAAAACAAGAATATTTATATTCAAATGGATACTAATGGAACTACTTTAAATAATGAAGCAAACTGTGAAAAAATTGTAGGCACGGGTTTGGATAGAATTACTATTTCATTGGATGGTATAACCAATCACTCCTATAAAGAATTTCGCGGAAAGAATTTTTTTGAAACGGTACGTGATGGCATTCAAAAATTGAGTGAAGCAAAAAAGAGACTAGGCGCAAAGACTCCATTTATTGAGTTACAATTTATTCTAATGAAAACCAATGAACATGAAGTTGATGAACTACTACAACTAGCAAAAAAAATTGGAGCCAACGAGGTGACTCTACGCTATTTTATTTTTAGACAATATGATCAAGTACTACTAAAAGCTTTACTTGACAAATACAAAACAGTGACAAAAGAATATACAATTTATGATTCTTGTAATGGTATTACCGATTATAAGAGAACTATAGACAATTCCTGTTGGAAACTTTATTCAAGTTCCACTGTATGTTGGAATGGAGATGTAGTGCCCTGTTGCTACGATGCGTATGCAAAAGTTCCTCTCGGAAATATGAAAGATGGTTTTCGTAAAGTTTGGAATGGAGAGAAATATCAAGCATTCCGCAAAAAGATTTTTACAGAGAAAAGAAAATTTCATTTGTGTATGAACTGCAACTCAAAAGAAAATTGGGTTCACCAAAGAATATCAATCTCTGAATCTTTTTAGGGCATTAGTCGGTGGGAATGAATTGTAAACACATCCTAGAATAAAAATTCTTTTTTTTACTGGCGTCCCGGAGAGGATTTGAACCTCCGACCTGCCCCTTAGGAGGCGCAAGGCATTAAATTTTATGTTGTCCGATAAAGTTCTTGTTTCCTTGTAAAATATAACATTAATCCTATTGCTTTGTCCGATCTTGTCCATTAGAATGCGTTCAAATCCAATGATTTTTAGGCACCCATTTAGGCACCTGTTATTACTTCCAACCTCACAGAAAGGACATAGTATGAGTGACAAACCTCCAGAAAACAAACTGACTATTCGTAATAGTACTGCTGAATTTCTTATTTTCACACATCAGTCTGGTGAAAATGGGATTGAGGTGCGATATGAAGAGGGAACCATTTGGCTAACTCAAAAGCTAATTGCCGAGTTATTTGACGTGACTGTACCTACCATTAATGAACATCTTAAAAACATTTTCGAATCACAGGAGCTTGATCAAAGTTCAGTCATTAGGAAATTCCTAACAACTGCCAACGATGGTAAAAATTACAATACTCAATATTACAACCTTGATGCAATAATATCTGTTGGCTATCGTGTTAACTCTAAGCGTGCCACTCAATTTCGCCAGTGGGCAACACAGATTTTGAGTGAGTTTTCTATCAAGGGTTTTGTTCTGGATAAAAAACGGCTTGAGAATGGCAGTTTCCTTGGTGAAGACTATTTTGAACGCTTGTTAGAAGAAATTCGAGAAATCCGTCTCAGTGAACGTCGTTTCTATCAAAAAATCACCGATATTTATGCAACCAGTGTTGATTACAATAAAAATGCACCTACAACACGGGATTTTTTCGCTAAAGTACAAAATAAACTACATTATGCAATTCATGGCTACACTGCATCAGAACTTATACTTAATCGTGCAGATAGCAATAAACCCCATATGGGACTCACAAATTGGGAAAATAGCCCACATGGCAAAATCCTTAAAACGGATGTGCCAATTGCCAAAAACTACCTAACAGTTGAGGAATTAGATTCTCTCGGTCGTATAGTCAATGCTTATTTAGAATTAGCAGAAGACCGTGCCAGACGAAAAATTCCCATGACAATGGAAGATTGGTCTACACGACTAGATAAGTTTCTTGAATTTGATGAGCGTGAAATTTTGCAAAATGCAGGCAAGATTAGTGCAAAAATCGCTAAAGATCATGCGGAGAGTGAGTTTGAAAAATATCGCATCATACAAGATAGGCTTTTTGAATCCGATTTCGATAAAGAAATTAAGGCTCTTGAAGAACAAATGAAACTTCAAAATAAAGGGAATGAATAATGTTACGTAGATTCGCGAGATAATGTCTCCCAAATTCAGTGTTTAATTGTGCAACAGGGCGTTGCACAATTTAAGCGAAGGCAATTATTGACCGATTGGGGATTCACTGACTCCCGAATTCGGCAACAACCTGTTGCCAAGTTGATTATAGGAAAATAGATGGGAAAACTAACTGCTAAAGCTGTAGAAAAAGCAGCTCCTCGTGATAAAGAATACAAGCTGCATGACGGTGAAGGTCTTTTTTTGCGAGTTCGCTCAAGTGGGGCAAAAAGCTGGCTCTTCTCATATAGCTTACCCGGCGATAAACGTTTAGTGCGTATGACCATTGGTACTCCTAAAGAACTTAGTTTAAAAGAAGCACGTGATAAAATTAGAGAATTACAAGCATTTGTAAATAGCGGCATTGATCCACGCACGGCAAAGGCTGCTGTGATTGCTGAAAATATGCAAGCAATCACGATGCAGGTTTTATTTGAGCGCTGGATTGAATTCGAAAAGAGCACTCAACGAGTAACGAATACTTGGCTCAAACGTCATGAAGATCGATGGCGGTTGCATCTGCAAAAACCATTAGCTGGCTTATTAGCAAAAGATGTAACACGCGCTCATTTATCTATGGCACTGGATGTCATGACCCATAAAGGAATTAAAGAAGAAACTAGGAAAGCATTATCCTCTCTTAATTTAATGATGGATTATGGCCTTACACGTCATTTAATTGATCAAAATCCAGCACGATTACTTAAACCTAAAGACTTTGCTGCAACGGCTAGTAAACCACGTGATAGGGTATTGTCATTACATGAACTACGTAGATTGTGGCAAGCATTGGATCAAGCAAGTAGTTCAACCCAATTGCCATATGTGGAAATCTCATCTATGTCTATTGTTCTTACTAGCGCTATTAAATTACTCATTTTAACAGGTGCGCGTCGAGGTGAAGTTGCCGCTATGCGTTGGGACGAATTAAATCTTAACGAAGGAATTTGGGTGCTATCATCAGAAAGAACAAAAAATCGCCAAGCACATACAATTTACCTTTCTTCTCTATCTGTTGAAATTCTGCAATCGTTATTGCCGATTTCAGGGCATTCTTTATTCGTTTTTGATACAGGGAGTTATGAAGAGGGCGGTCATATACATACAGATACGTTAACAGGTGCGATTGCACGGTTACGTGGTAAGTCTAAAGGTACAAAAAAGAAATTAGCTTCAAATGCTCCTTTAGCGGACATACCATCTTTTAGTGTCCACGATCTTCGAAGAGCAGCTGCTACGGCATGGGGAGAACATTTAAAAACAGAACCACATATAATTGAGAAAATGTTAAATCATCAGCCTTTGAATAAGTTGGTTGCTACTTATCAACGAGCAGTTTATGCAGAGGAACAAAAGGAGGCATGGGCAAACTGGGGAAATTTAGTTAAGCACCAGATTGCACAAGAACCGAATAATGTAAAACCAATTAGTTCTGCAGCATTGATTAAATTTAAATAGTGAAAGGAATTCAAGTGATGGATGTTGATGCTTTGATTAAAAAGATAGATTATTTAGTAAAGATTCAGCCTGCGGCAATTTGCTCTACTTTAGATAAATCGGATAAGACGAAGGTATCTTATGAAACAATACCTAAAGAGCAAATACGAGCAGATTTGATAAAGCTTGGGGCAGAAGAGATTGAAAGACTTTACAATGAGGAAATTGTAAAGCAAAGAGAGCAACGTGAAAATGATGAAAAAAAACTTTTTTTTCATCAACCATATTATAATGCTGATTTTAGTTATTTTGGAAAAAAAGCACTATGGTCTATTGAAGAAGGGATTACCTTAATTCTTGGTAAAGATCCGGGAAAAATTAAATGGGACAACATAAAAATGTATTCTCATTTATCGCCATTAGTAAAAAAATTCGAAGAAATAAAAGAATTAGCATTAAATTATAATAGCGCTGGCCAACTTCCTGATCCTATAACACCTGGTAAATTTTTAGCATGGGCAGAAAGAATGCAATTTGACATACCTCTAAAATTAAAAGAAGCAGTACAAGAGATAGGTGCTCAGATTGCCGATTGGCAAACACTATACACGCAATCAATTGAACTACTTGATAAAAAAGATCAAATAATACAATTACAACGAGTTATGAATGACAAACTACATTTATCTCATGAGGAGCTAAAAAATAATCCCCTTCAAATGGATCACGGATGTGAGAATTATGCCCCAGAATTAGATGCAGCTAACAATGTTTACAGAGCTGTTATAAATAATCGTAATGAAAGTCTCTCTTTTAAACAACAAGCTTTGTTGCTAATAGAAGAGCTTTATCCTAAATGCTTTTCAAAAGAATCTAAGGAGCGAATAGCAACGGTTATTAATACTAAAAAAGGTAAAAAGGGCGGAAGAGCAGAAATTTTAAATTAAATTTAAAAAACCTACCCCCTTAGATAGCTCTTATATTTACTAGGCTTCTATTAACTTACCCCCCTGTTTTTCGAGAAACCTACCTAACCCTTCTGTCTGTTTAGTCAAAAAAATAGTTTTTAAACTGTTTAGAACATCAACAGACAGGAGTGACTTTTAATGAATCAACTACCGCAAACTGGCTATTTGCGTTTATCGCAAATACTGGGTAATCCCAAAGCTAATCCACCTGTTCCTCCAATAATACCTATTGGTAAATCTTCATGGTGGGAGGGTGTTAAAAACGGCCGTTTTCCTCAGCCTACAAAGTTAGGTCCGCGTATTACTGTTTGGCGAGTTGAAGAAATACGTCAATTGATAAACGACGGTGTAAGAGGGGGTTGATAATGAAGAAAACAACGCATTTGGATCGCGATTATTTTTTATCACAGTTGATTTTACTCGCTGACAAAATGATATCTGATTGTTATTCCGGTCAGAAGTCTAGTGAGGAAATTAAACGGAATTTTTTTATCGGGGTTCAACGTTTAAGAGCAGAGTTATGATGCAAGCTCAAATTGTAGTCGATAGATTTTTAAGACAGGAACATTCTCATGCATTTATGTTAAATGCTTATGAAAGGTTATTGCTTGTTATGTTAGCTAGCTATATGGGTAATAAAACAAGCTGTTTTCCGTCTCATCAATCACTTTCTATAGATTGTGGTATGTCCACCGATTCAGTAAAACGTACTCTGAAGTCTTTAGAGAATAAATATCTAATAAAAATATTGCGTACGACAGGGTCTAGTAACCATTATCAATTAACAATACCTAGTGCCGATAGCACTGGGTGCTCACAGCCACCAGTAGCAAATAGCACTATCCACCTAGTGGCATCAGCAGGGACACCTGGTGCTAATAGCCCCCCTAATAACATCAGTAATAACATCAAGCAATATACATTATTAGCCAACAAAAAATTACGGGTTAAAACTATAAAAAAGACTTTTCCTCAAAAGTTCGCGATAAATGAATCACACCGAGAAAAAGCAAATGGATTAAGTCTAGATATCGACTCTGAATTTGAACACTTCAAGGAACATCATATCGCTAAAGGAAGTAAATTTTCTGATTGGGGAATGGCTTTTCATACATGGTTAAGAAATGCAGCGAAGTTTTCTCAACAAAAAAAATCATTCGATACAACAAATATAATGTCGGGGGTAGGTCGTGAATAATTTTAGACAAATATCGGTAATGTTAGCGCAACGTGCTGAAGAGATAGCTCGATATTTATTACCCAATGGAAAACGACAAGGTAGTGAATGGTGTACAGGAAGTATTAATGGTGAGTCTGGTGAGTCTCTAAAGGTACATCTAGTGGGTGATAAAGCCGGAGTATGGTGCGATTTTGCAACGGGTGAGAAAGGTGATTTACTTGACCTTTGGGCGATTAAACGTAATTCAAAGATCTCTGAAGCCCTTAAAGAAGCAAGCCACTATCTAGGTATATCAACACCCAAATTTGAAGCTCATAGCACCTTAAAATTTGTTAAACCGATTTTAAAAAATACTTCCCCAGTAAAACAAAATTCACCAACAATGGATTATTTAATAAATGAAAGGAAATTAACCTCTGAAACCATAAAAGCTTATAAAGTTGGGGAGGCAGGTCATAATATTATTTTTCCTTACTGGCGAGAAGATGAGCTTATTTTTGTAAAACAGCTTAGTTTAATTCGAGTTAATGGAAAAAAACAAATTGTCGTTGAGCCAAATTGTGAACCGTGTTTGTTTGGCTGGCATTTAATACCTAATAACTCCAGAACAATCACTCTTTGTGAGGGCGAAATTGATGCAATGAGCTTATATCAATATGGTTTTCCCGCTCTTTCAGTTCCCTTCGGCGGTGGAGGTGGTAATAAACAAAAATGGCTTGAATACGAATTTGATCGGCTGGCAATTTTTGATGAAATAAACCTTTGTTTGGATAATGATAGAGAAGGACAAACAGCAACTCTCGAATTAATCGAGCGTTTAGGTCGCCATCGTTGCCGTATTGTAAAACTGCCATACAAAGATGCTAATGAATGTTTACAAAAAAGAATAATAAAAGAGCAAATCAAAAAATGTTTTGATGAAGCACGCACATTAGATCCCGAAGAGCTGCGCTCTGCAAGTTTATATACAGAAGAAGTCATCGAGGAGTTCTATCCCAATACACATACAATGCTTGGTTATAACCCACCCTGGCAATATATTCAAAATAAAATTATCTTTCGGCCTAATGAACTTTCAATCTGGACTGGTATTAATGGTCATGGAAAATCTCAATTGTTAGGACATATAATTTTGTCTTCAATGCAACAAGGTGCGAGGGTGTGTATTGCTAGCCTTGAAATAAAACCTAAAAAATTGTTAAAGAGATTAACTCGTCAAGCCGCAGGTCTTGCTGAACCAACCCCAGAATATATTCGCGCAATTCTTGAATGGTATGAAGATAAATTGTGGTTATTCGACCTTGTGGGTACAGCAAAGTCAGATCGATTACTTGAAGTATTTCTTTATGCACACCAACGTTATGGTATTGATGTATTTGTAATTGATTCCTTCATGAAATGTGGAATAGATGAAGAGGATTTTAAAGCACAAAAAGCATTTATCGAGAAAATTTGTGACTTCAAAAACCAGTATAATTGCCATGTTCATATAGTAGTTCATCCCCGTAAATCTAATGATGAAACTCAAATGCCATCAAAATTAGATTGTAAAGGTACCGGGGCTATTACAGATTTAGCAGACAATTGTTTTACAGTGTGGCGCAACAAAGCCAAAGAAGAAATTGCACAAATGCAATTAAATGGAATGTCTCTCGATTCAAGACAATCTGCAAAGCTGGAGGAGTGCGATTGTATTTTGCGTTGTGATAAACAACGCAATGGAGAATGGGAAGGTAAAACCGCATTATGGTTTGATAGGCAATCATTTCAATACCTCGGTAAACCTGGCCATAAAGCTAAGCAGTTTGTTGAGTTTTCCGTATTAAATAGCAAATAGTATTTTCTTAAAAGGAGTAGCAATTATGGATTTAAATAAGAAAGTTGGAAGACCAACGATTTATAATCAAGAATTAGTAAACCTAATCTGCGAACGGGTAGCCACTCATGAAGTTGGGCTGAAACAGCTTTGTTCTATGTATGATGATATGCCAGATAAAACCACCATTAACAAATGGCGTTATAAATATCCTGAATTTTACACCCAATACGCGCAAGCCAAAATATCTCAAATTGAAACCTTAGTGGATGAAATTATAGATATAGCTGATGATTCAACACAAGATGAAATAATTAACGAACAAGGTGTGCGTGTTTGCAATGGTGAGTTTATCGCTCGTTCTAGGCTTAGAATTGACACACGTAAATGGCTGGCTGCTAAACTGATACCAAGGCTTTATGGCAATAAAGATGATGCTTTTATAAGCCTGAAATTTCCAGATGAGGTTAAAGATGCAAACATATTACTTCCTATGAGTGCAGAGGTTTTCAGGGCATTGGGAAATCAAGAGATCACTTCTGGTGAGGCAAAAATTTTAATAGGAATGTTAAAAGATTACAGTAGCTCTATAGCAATTATCGACTTGAACGAAAGAATGTCGAAATTATTAGAAGGTGAGAAAATCAATCGCCCCACTAATGCAGGAGAAGAAAATGCGTAAGAAAATTGATCAACTATTAGCCTATGGACAAGAAGATGAGGCGGTGTTTCTCATAGAAAAACTATGGGAGAGAGAGACTAAAGCAGCTCAAGCAGAGCAAAGAAAGTTAATTAATCAATTAAATCGGCGTATAAATGAATTAGAAAATCGATTGAATTAAAGAGATGATATACGGGTCTTTGTCAGTTGTAGTAGTTATAACTTGATCTGACAGTTGCCAGTTTATCAGAAATGTCTGCCAGGTCAAATTTAATTTATAAATTTAGTCTTTATGAACTCGAAGTCAGAAATCGCGCTTCACAATTGCTTACTATGACGGTATCACTATCATCTAAATTATGAAATTGAATATGGGAATCTGCTTCACCCCCATTTATTTCAACGGGAAATATCATAAGATGATTAATATTTCTGTTTAATTCCCCTTGATAATAGGGAGAAGACAATTGTGCCCCATTTAAATATATTTTATATGGATTTTGATTGGCTACATTAAGTTTCATTTGAAGAACAACAGGATATTCTTTTTGATAATTAGGATTGATAATATCACAAGTAATCACGTATGTTGCTTTAGTAATTCTTGGTATCATAACCTTTAGAAAACTGTATGGTTTGCTTTCACCCCCGTCAAAAGGGAATGGGCCGGAATTTAAAACAGCTGCATTTGTTGTTTCAATTGTTAAAAATACAATAAACAATAAGATAAATTTTTTCATTTATAGTCCTCAATATTCGCTGGAGAATTGCCTCCCTAAATGATACTCATAGCCGTGGTTTTATGAGTATAGGGCGCATATTCTAAATGTATGCGCAAAAACATCCAGCACTTATTAAAATAGGCGAAAGAATCAGGGAACTCCGCAAAGAAAAGGGGTACTCTCAGGAGTCTTTTGCTTCTGAAGTTGGGCTGGATCCAGATATATGGGGTCTGTGGAGCGTGGTGAACGCAATATAGCAACCCTTAATCTGATTAGGATAGCAAAAACCCTTAAAGTAGAAGGTTGGTGCATTATTCCCTGATGCCATAAGTTTATCAATTGATTAATTATTGTTTAGATCAAATTACTTGCATGTACCAGAATATTGCTTGATATAGTCAGTTATTATTTCTTGGGCATAATATATTGTATCAACGCGCACCCTAGTCTATAAAGTTTTTGTCCATAAAAACTCATATATAATTATTTAATAAATGCATGAAATGGAATTAAATTGGACAATATCGAATTACTTTGGCAAGAAAAAGCAAAAAAAGCAAAGATAAAACTTGAATCTTTAGTTAGCTCAGCTGATGCTGAAACACTTCTTACTGTTATGATTGGTTACATATGTTTTTTAAGTCCAGAATTACAAATTGGAGATAAATACGGAAGGCATCCAGCTATGCTAGAAGCATTAGCCAAAAGTCTTATACCTAATTTTGGAGATTCATTTCAAAAAATTACTACTCCCCAAATGATTGTTGAGTGTTACGACATACTGGATGAATATGTTCAATTTAATACCATATCACCGAGCGAGGCTCACGTGGATGATAATCAAATTGAATCTATTGAATACATTTTACGCATGTCATCTGAGGTTATTCGAGGCAATGCCTACCCAGAACAAACACAACGAATGATTTTAGAGATTCAAGGTCGTTTTGATAAATGGTTTTCACAAAAATCAGGTTTATGTCCAACTAAGTTAGTTGGAACAATATCATCCATAATTTATGATCTTGAAAAGCATTATGGTGAATGGTTAAATCAATTTAAAAGCGCTCTGAATAACTCTAGACCATCTGAAAACCACGATGCAGACTATGCATATAGCTTTTTGAAAGAGCTAATTTTTTCAATGCCAAAAATATTGCCTATAGCCCTCGAAGATTATTTATTAACTTCAGATGAAGTATATGCCTTAAAAAAATTAATCGGAGTTTCTAAAAGCGATTGTCATGGAGATATTGTTATTCAAAAACACCCTATGTACATTTTGACTTGCGGAAAAGTCTTGTTTTCACATTTATCAAATCTTATGGATGTAGCTTGGGAAAAATTTAATTTATTAGCTAAGACTGATAAAAAATTTTATGCAAGATATCAAAAACATAGGGCAGAATGGCTTGAAAAAGAAGGTGCGAATGCTTTAAAAAGGATATTTCCTCAAGATTGTATTTTCGAGAATTTAACCTACCCCGATCCAGAAAAGAAGACAGGTATCGCTGAACTTGATATTGCAGTTAAATTTGGCCCCTTTTTAATATTGCTTGAAGCAAAATCTAAACAATTTAGATTTGAGTCACAGAGGGGAAATAAAAAAACCTTAACAGCTGATATTATTGGTAATATAGTTGAAGCCTTTACTCAGAATATAAGAACCATAAAATATATAGCCTCAAACAAGCATGTTACGTTTAAAGAAACAGAAACTGACCGAACATTAAGTTTTGCTAGCAACTCCATTCAAAAAATATATCCAATCTCATTATCATTATTTCATTTAGCTGGGCTTGGTAGTGAAATGAAGCGATTACAAGAACTAGGACTTTTCCAAGATAATAATTTTCCTTTTTCTATATGTTTAGCTGATTTGGATTTAATTACAAAGACAAATATATTTCCCGAAGCATTTTTACATTACATAGAACGAAGACTTTGTATTTTATCCTTGGAACAAGATTGGCATGGGGATGAACTATCACTTTTTTCGATGTATCTAGATACCAGATTAGAATATTCAAATTTTACAGATAATCATGAAGCTGTACCCGACATAATTTACACTTCCTCTTCTCCTAAATTTGATGAGTTAATGCTTTATGAGCGAGGTTTATTAGATAACCCGCCTGATTTTAGGTTAAAACTTCCAGACTCCATTAAAAAAATTATATCTGAATACAGTGTGTATAATGATGATTCTGCGAAATGGATTATTTTTTCTCTACTAGAATTAGATAACAGTGTACTATACGCCATTGATCAGGCTATTAAAAATCTATCAAACTATAAATCAAGTGGACCAAGAAAAATAAGAAGGTGTGTAATACCCATAACACCTGCTAAAGTCGTTATATCTTTAATCGCATCAAACAATTTATCTTTAATTGATCTTCAAACCCAAAACCAAGCAATAACGTTATTGAAAAATACCGTCATAAAGCCAATAAATCAATCGGATTAGGCATACTATGTAATAATTCCGATCATCTAATTAATACCGCAAGTTATATAGAATTTCCTTGGGAATATGATCGTAATATAGAGGGATTAATTGATAGCGAAACCAAGCCAACCCCCACTAAAAAGAAAAAAACAGGAAGAAACTCTCTTTGTCCCTGTGGCAGTGGAAAAAAATACAAAAAGTGCTGCTTAAATAGCTAGTCAAAGGTTTAGATATCAATATTTTTAATCAACTGCGCACAGTTCACCATGAACAGAATCGACTAAACTCGATATATTTTCCCCTAATTGATCGGGATTAAGAGAGGGTAATAAAGTATTGAGAAGATAATTATCGTGGCTAATAATCACAGAAAAATACGAGGCAGCGATTACTTGAAGGCTATCTGTAAATCTATCTTCGCGTGGTGTAGCTTGATTTCGTATGATTAAAAAATTCAAATAAAACTGGGAATATAATGCTGTTCGCAATGCCGGAAGTGTATTCAGCTTTTTAAGAAGAGTTGCAATATTGTCTTTTGACAAAATTTTTCCGGTTAATTCTTCTATCCATTTTTGTAATATCAAGGGAGTTATTTCAATTTGCTTAAAGCAATGCGTCAAATAAGCTTGTAATGTTAATCCTTTATTTCGTTTAATATTTTCTGGACTCCATAATTTTTCTCTGCAGTCGTCCCAAAAAAATTGTCTTCCAATGATAAATTCCTCATGAGTTTTATCAAAAATACCCATTGAATAGTGTTTGATCCGATCAGTTAATATTTCTTCGGTATAATATCCCAAGAGAGGATCAACACTACTACCCTGCATTAGATTATTAAGTTCTTGTTCATATAAAACTTTTCTTTGGCAGCTATATACAGGTTTTAGTTGTTTTAGAAAATTAAAAAGATTGACAGCTTTCTCATATTCAACTGTAAAGCAACGTGCCAATTCATAAATGGTATCCATACCAACGACCGGTATCAAGTTTTTTGATGCAAGTAGCTTATTAGCACTGACAGCATTAAATTGATTTTTATAAAACCAGTTAATTGCAGAGGTTTCTATAAAGGCAGTTCTCAACTTATTTCCTTTGAGCATTCATAATCACTCATTATATATGCATGAATGCCATATGCCCATTATTTAAGTCACATCTAGACTCAATACCAATTCAGAGGAACTATTAAAAATTTTCAAAAGGTAGTACCGAGGTAGCACAAAAACATAATATTTAAAAATTTCATTATTTCATTGATTATTAAGCTTTTTTTTGTGCCGCTGATGTGAATCGAACACACGACCTTTTGATTACGAATCATTTATTTAATCAATAGGTTATCTAATGCTGATAATACACTATTAAATCCTGTAATGATTACCTCATAAAAATCGTCTTTTATGATATTCAATCCTGTTTTATCGTCAAACTCATATTGATTGGGATCAACTGCAAATGAGGATGGATATAAAAATTTGTATAGCTCGGTTTGTGTTGGATCTAATTGTTCTTGTTTCCTCTTTTTATCAGCATAATACAGATGTATGTTAAGAGTGATTTTTTTTATTATCTCTTTGATAATATACTGATAATATAAACTTGATAAAGTTAGGCTCTGATCATTTTTCTTGGGAAGGGTTAGGGTCTTTTCTAAAATACTTATCTCTTTTGATATGACATACGCTTGTTTCGCTATTTCCATAAGAGGGGGAATTTTATAATCATCAATATACTTAATAAAATCATCATTATGGCTTGGTCTGAATTCAGGCTGCCTCTGTTCCAGGATAGAAAAGTATAGTCTATTAATATCCATAGCAATGTTAAGAAAATTATTTGATTGTCTTTCTGCTATGTAAATTTTTTTCCATTGAGTGTAACCATAAATTACTAGAATAATTGTTGTTGCAGATAAAAGATTACTAGTTACTGGGCTGGATAATACTTTTAATATGATCATATGGGCTTCAGAAAGTAATATTTAATTTTAAGGTACCCATCTAGGCACCTGCAAAATATAACATCTTAATTATTTAAACTATAAATCATTAACTCTTTGATTTCATTGGCGTCCCGGAGAGGATTTGAACCTCCGACCTGCCCCTTAGGAGGGGGCTGCGCTATCCAGCTGTGCCACCGGGACTTTAATTAACGTCATAAGTCTACCGTTATCATTAAAAAATCTCAACTTCCACTGCGGAAAATTAAATTTTCATTTTGAAATTTATCATTAAGAATGAGTTAATTATGAGCATTTTGTAGGCTCAATGTGATATACTCGTCGACCTTTTACTTTGAGCATGCATGATGGACACTTCAGATATAAAATATCCATTTCATTCAGCCTGGAATTTTTTATGGCAGGTCATTAAGCCTTATCGTTGGTGGTATGTGTTAATGTTTCAGGCGCCGGTGCTCACTGCAATTTATATTTTTGCTAATAACTATTCGTTTAAGCTTCTGGTGGACGCGTTTTCCAGCGAGACGATTACTTCATATCATCAATTGGTGTTTCCTATTGTACTATTTATTACAGCGCAAATTGTACTGGATGTAGTTTGGCGAATTAGTGATTTTGCGGAGTGGAAAGCTGAGCCTTATGCTCGGCAAAGATTATTGTCATCTGCTTATGATTATGTCCAACATCATTCCTATAATTATTTTCAAAATACGCCCAGTGGTACGGTCATTAGTAAGTTAAAAGGCCTTTTGGATGGATATGATAGTGTTTTCGCTAATCTCCATCATGTTGTTGGAAAACATTTTTGTGTAGTTGTTGTTTCTGTTTTTGTTTTATTGGTAGTTAATTTTAGTGTGTTTTGTTTTATGCTGGCCTGGTGTGTATTAGTTATGGCAATTATGCTGCCTATGGCGCTTAAACTGAATCAGCTTTCTAATAATATGGCTGAGAGCAAACATCAGGTTATAGGTGCTTTCTCAGATAATATTACCAATATTTTCTCTTTGTTTTATTTCGCAAAACGACGAGCTGAACATCGACGTGTTAATGAGCTGATGTCGGCTGATTTTGTGCCTCGGCAAATTGAACTTTATCAGTATGATTTTAAATTCAATATAGTCGGATCAGTGCTGTATTGGTTCATGCTGATTGCGGTTTTTATTTTTATGATTTATCTGCGTATTCATGGTGAGATTTCTACAGGAGATTTTTTATTTGTTATGCTCACTGCCATTACCATTTCGTTCGATTTATGGTCGCTGATGAGTAGTCTTTGTACCTTTTTAAAAGAAATAGGAGATTTCAAATCGTCATTTGGTATTTTAGCTATGCCTCATGATGAAGTAGATGTGCCTCCTGCACAAGCATATCAGATAAATCAAGGGGAAATTGAGTTTAAACAACTTTCTTTTGCATATCGCGAGGGAGCTTCTTTTGTATTTAAAAATCTTAATTTACTCATCAAACCCGGTGAGAAGATTGGTTTGGTAGGGCACTCTGGTGCAGGTAAATCAACATTAATTTCGTTATTGTTAAAAAACTTCAGACCTACTGATGGACAAATTTTGATTGATGATAAGCCGATTTCAGAGATTACTTCAGATTCTTTGCGCCAACAAATTGCTCTTATACCCCAAGATATTATGCTTTTTCACCGCTCTATTGGTGAAAATATTGGTTATGCAAAAGAGAATGCAACGCAAGCAGAGATAAAACGAGCAGCTGAAATGGCTAATATTGATGATTTTATCGAATCTCTACCGGAGAAATATGATACGTTGGTTGGTGAGCGCGGGGTAAAACTTTCAGGTGGCCAGCGTCAACGCATTGCGATTGCACGAGCATTTTTAAAAAATGCATCCATTGTAGTTCTTGATGAGGCGACCTCAAGTCTAGATACACTTTCAGAACACGAAATTCAACGATCGATTAATGCCATGCTGGAGCAAAATAATGCTACAGTCATAGCAATCGCCCATCGTCTTTCTACCATTCGCCATATGGATCGAATTGTAGTGATGGAAGGGGGAGTTATTATCGAAGAAGGTACTTTTACCGAATTGGTAAATAATGAAGAGAGTTACTTCAAAATGCTTTGGGATAGTCAAGTTAATGGGATGGTTTTATAAAATGAAAAAATGTATTGTTTTTTTTATTGCTTCTCTTGCAATTAATTCAGTGGTTTTTGCCAATAATAACTGCTTTATAGCAAAAGAGAACAACGTCACGCTAAAACAAGAAGGGCTATGTACGGAGCGCCATTCACCTTGCTCAACTTTTAAAATTGCAATCAGTTTAATGGGGTTTGATAAGGGCATATTAATCGATAAAACTCATCCTGAATGGCCTTTCAAACAAGGATACAATGATTGGCTGGATGTTTGGAAACAGCCACATAATCCAACCACTTGGATACAGCACAGTTGCGTTTGGTACAGTCAGCTTATTACGCAAAAATTAGGAATGGAGCAATTTAAACATTATATGCAGGTTCTTAATTATGGAAATCAGGATGTTTCTGGTGATAAGGGTATGAATAATGGATTGGTTCGCGCTTGGCTGTCAAGTTCATTGCAAATCTCACCACAGGAACAAGTTGAGTTTTTATCTGCCTTAACTCAAAACAAGTTGCCTGTAAGTCGTTTTTCCATGCAAATGACTCGTGACCTTCTATTTATTGAGAATTTGCCAGGAGGCTGGAAGTTGTATGGTAAAACTGGGGCAGGGAATCCCTTCAAGAAAGATGGTTCACGTAATCAGGACAAGCAACTAGGATGGTTTGTTGGCTGGATAGAGAAGGATTCACATACTATTTCGTTTGCTCAATACATAGAAGATGATGCTACGCCTGATTATTCAACGGGGAAGCGTGCAAGAGAAATAGCGAAACAGAAATTAATATCATTGACTCAGTAAACTAAGTTCTGAGTGTTGTACCCTGAGTGCAGTAAAGTGGAACCCAGGAGTTCAAAATGAGCAAAACTCAATCTTTGCACTTGGGTTTCATATAAGTAGTGAACAAAATCAATGAGATTAACTGTTTTAATTTTCCCTCAAAAATGAGGGAAAGGCTGATTAAAAGTGGCCATGTACATGACTACCACCATGTCCGTGCACATGACTGTCACCATGTCCATGCACATGACTGCTGCTATGTCCATGAACTGTTCCGCTAGTAGGATGTCCATGTGAGTGAGCGGTACTTGCATAAACGGTCCCTGTACCATAATCAGAATAAGGAAAGCCATTATAAACAGAAGAAGGAGTGTAAAAACTATAACTTCCATAACTCCTGTATCCGGGAGTAGTCGTTCTTACTGTAGTATAAGTATTATTGTTACAACCAAATAAAAAAGGTACCACGAGCATAAGTCCAATTGCAAAAAGGGCAATGGGTAATACTGGTGTAAAAATAAAAGCTGATGCGAGTAATGTTTTCGCTGCTAGCGCAGTTGTTGCTACTGCAGCTGATTTTAGTGATACTGCAGCAATAACTCCTGCTGTGGCTATTGCAGCAGCAGAGAACGCCGCCATGCATTTGAGCAAAAAGCTATAATTAGTATCATCTTCCTGTTGTTTATTCTTCTTGGCCATTTCGTCACCTCATGTGTTGTACCAAATTAAAATGAATTTGAATTGAAATGTATTTTTTGAGTAATTGTCGAAATTGCATTTTCGACTGATTTAAGATTCTACTATAGGGAAGAAAAATGTCATCTTTATTTTTTTCTTATAGATTTTCTTATAAAACAGAATAAGTTTTTTGTACAATTATTTAAGGATGAAAGAAAACAAGGATAGTTTGTTTGATGGAATTTATATGATTTATTACCTGGTAAGGGTTAAAACCCTTACACAGGTATAGGAGATTATCCAACTAATTTTAAATTACCGCTATTCATCATCCCAGCTTAGTGTGCCGCCCGCTTGATATTCAATGACACGAGTTTCAAAGAAATTTTTCTCTTTTTTCAAGTCCATCATTTCACTCATCCATGGGAATGGGTTTGTAGCTCCAGGATATTGCTCTGGCAAGCCAATTTGGTTTAAACGACGGTTAGCAATGAAGTGCAAGTACTCTTCAAACATTTCGGCGTTCATTCCCAGGATGCCTTGAGGCATAGTGTCCTTAGCATATTGATATTCCAATGCTACACCTTGGCGAATTAGTTGAATCATTTCTTCTTTAAATTCAGGTGTCCACAAGTGTGGGTTCTCAATCTTAATTTGGTTGATGACATCAATACCAAAATTCATGTGCATGGACTCATCACGTAGAATGTATTGAAATTGCTCTGAAGTTCCTACCATTTTATTACGACGACCCATGGAGAGAATTTGTGTGAAACCAACATAGAAAAAGATTCCTTCAAAGATTACATAGAAGGCAATTAAGTCGCGTAACAAACGCTGATCATTTGCTACAGTACCAGTGTGGAATGTTTCATCACCCAAGCTTTGAGTAAAGGGTAGTGCCCAGGCTGCTTTAGTCGCTACAGATGGAATTTCACGGTACATATTAAAAACTTCCGCTTCATCAAGGCCTAAGCTCTCAATAACGTATTGATACGCATGAGTATGCAGTGCTTCTTCGAAGGCCTGGCGTAACAAGTATTGTCTGCATTCAGGATTCGTAATATGTCTGTAAACAGCGAGTACCAGATTATTGGCAACTAGCGAATCTGCTGTTGAGAAAAATCCCAAGTTACGCTTGATTATCAAACGTTCCGCTTCTGTAAGGCCGTTAGGATCTTTCCAGAGCGCTACGTCAGCGCTCATATTGATTTCATTAGGCATCCAGTGGTTAGCACAAGCGGTTAAATACTTGTCCCATGCCCATTTATATTTAAACGGAACGAGCTGATTTAAGTCTGCACGGCAGTTAATGATGCGTTTATCATCAACATGAATGCGCGCGGCCCCCATTTCGAGTGGTTCGTATCCAGTTGCACCAGTATGAATTATATCTTGGTGTTGTATTATGTTTTCTGACATTTAAATTCTCCTGATTATTGGCACGCTTCACAGTCTGGATCGAGTATGGAACATACCTTAGGTTCCTCAGCTATTATTTTAACTGCATTGAGTGCACCATCAGTTACAGTAGATTTCTCAGCATTGGATGCGCCTAAACTGCGTAAGTAATATGTGGTTTTTAATCCGCGTGTCCATGCATGCATATAGAGTTGATCCAATTTCTTACCTGATGGTTGAGCCATGTAGATATTCAGTGATTGTGCTTGATCGATCCATTTTTGACGACGAGAAGCCGCATCAACTAACCACATGGGGTCAATTTCAAAAGAAGTCGCATAACGCTTTTTCAATTCAGCAGGAATACGGCTGATTGGTTGGACGCTACCATTAAAATATTTCAAATCATTGACCATCACTTCATCCCAAAGATTCAATGCTTTCAAATCAGCAATCAAATAGGGATTAACCACAGTGAATTCACCTGACAAATTGGATTTTACATATAAATTTTGGTATGTAGGCTCAATGGATTGTGAAACACCACAAATATTTGAAATAGTTGCTGTTGGTGCGATCGCCATCACATTGGAGTTGCGCATTCCTTGTGTGCGAACTTTAATGCGTAAGTTTTCCCAATCCAGACGTTGTGAACGATCCTGTTCTAAGTATTTATTGCGAGCTTGCTGCAATAGATTAATTGAATCAATTGGCAATATACCTTTACTCCATAAAGAACCTTCATAACTGGAATAACTACCCCGTTCTTTAGCCAAATCACAAGATGCTTCGATTGCATAGTAGCTGATTAACTCCATAGATGAATCAGCAAACTCAACCGCTTCTTGAGAAGCATAATCAATTTTTAATTCATATAATGCATCTTGGAAACCCATTAAGCCTAAACCAATAGGTCTGTGTTTCAAGTTGGAGTTACGTGCTTGAGGTACAGAATAATAGTTAATATCAACCACATTATCCAGCATACGGATTGCAGTTCTAATGGTACGTTTTAATTTTTCAGCGTCCAATTTGCCATTTTTGATGTGAGCGGGAAGATTAATACTACCCAGATTACATACGGCAATTTCTTCTTCTGAAGTGTTGAGTGTAATTTCAGTACACAGGTTAGAACTATGAACTACACCAGCATGTTGCTGTGGCGAGCGTAAGTTACAAGGATCTTTAAAGGTCATCCATGGGTGGCCGGTTTCAAACAGCATGGATAACATCTTGCGCCACAGTTTGACGGCAGATAGTGTTTTTGTGTTTTTGATGAGGCCTTGGCGCGCTTTTTCTTCATACTCACAATAGAGTGTTTCAAACGCTTTACCATACTGATCATGCAAATTAGGTACTTCATCAGGAGAGAATAAAGTCCAATCCCCATTTTCACGTACACGCATCATAAATAAATCGGGTATCCATAATGCAGTATTCATATCGTGTGTACGACGTCGATCGTCCCCGGTATTTTTTCTTAGCTCCAGAAACTCTTCGACGTCTTTATGCCAACATTCCAGATAAGCGCAAACAGCACCTTTGCGTTTACCGCCTTGGTTTACTGCGACTGCGGTAGCATCAGCAACATTTAAGAAGGGAACTACACCTTGTGATTTTCCATTGGTGCCTTTGATATGTGAGCCCATCGCGCGAACTGGAGTCCAGTCATTACCCAAACCTCCGGCATATTTTGAAAGCAGGGCATTATCTTTGATTGCACTGTAAATTCCATCTAAATGATCGGGAACAGTGGTCAAATAGCAACTGGATAATTGAGGTCTAATGGTACCTGAATTAAACAGGGTAGGTGTTGATGACATATAATCAAATGAAGACAGTAATTGATAAAACTCTATGGCTTTTTCATTTTTATCTTGTTCACGTAACGCCAACCCCATCGCAACACGCATGAAAAATGCTTGAGGAAGCTCATACCGTACCCCGTGATCATGAATGAAATAACGATCATATAATGTTTGCAAACTTAAATAACTAAACTTCATGTCACGCTCGGGTAATAGCGCCTTGCCGAGTTTTTCCAAATCAAAATCGGCCATTTTTACGTCTAAAATTCCTTGTTTGATGCCATGAGCGATATATTCTTTGAAGTAAGCAGGATAAAGTTTGCTCATTTCATCAAAAGTAGCGTCTGAGTGAATTTCTAATTTACTCAGGGCTTCCATACGCAAACTGTCTAATAACAAACGAGCGCTAACATAAGTGTAGTTTGGCTCTTTTTCGACCAGGGTGCGAGCAGCCATGATCAGGGCTTTGTGCACGTCTTCAAATTTTGCTTGATTGTAAAGATTGCGCATCGCATCTTTAATAACAGGTTCTGCTTGGACATGTTCTAAATCACGGCATGCTTCAGCAACAATTGTATTCATTCGCTCTGTGTCTAATGGCTTTAACTCACCATCGGGCATGGTAATTAATAAGACTTTGCTATCAATAGCCTGTTGTTTTAATTCGTTTTCGCGGGCTTTACGATGTTCTTCTCGATACAATACATAAGCGCGAGCAACTTTGTAGTGACCACTGCGCATGAGCGCTAATTCGACTTGATCCTGAATGTCTTCAATATGAACTGCACCACCACTGGGTAAGCGACGTTTGAATACCTGGGTTATCTGACGGGTAAGATCTTCGATCTGTTGATGAATACGATCTGAGGTAGAGGCTGTACCGCCTTCATCAGCAATGAATGCTTTAGTAATTGCGACTTTAATTTTCGTATCATCATAATTTACTACTTTACCATTGCGCTTAATAGTTTTTAATAAACCAGGGGCATTAGCGGTCAATTCCAGTTGACTGGTTTGCGGTACATCATTTACCGGATCAAGAATTGCGGACATTTTTCCTCCACGCAGTTTTTATTGTTATGAATAGTCGAGTTAAATTTATTCACTATTGATTAGATTATAGCAGAAAACCCAATATATAGGGTCTTGTGTGGCTACTAACAACAAGATAATGTGTTTTTGGATGATGGTCAAGAGAATAATATGGGAGTATTTTGTGGATAAGTTGTGTGTTTATGCACAAATTGCTAGTAGTTATGGGGGGATAGCCCTGAATCTTTATTTTTTATGAAGTCCATTATCCGGGGTGCTACACTGCGCCCAGATTATTAGGTTACACGGTATCTCATTTTATCTTTTTTTTACGATAACAGCATCACTGACATTGGAAAATCCGTGAACATTTAATAGAAACGAACCAATGTGTGCATACAATTGACTCGAGCTTCCTCCATCCAAATTGATCGCATCGATGCAGGACAAAGGTGGTGATCTGAGCAATTGAGCAAGCTTGCTGGTAGTCATTGCTGCATTAGTTGAAACAAGGATAATGACTTTCCCATCACCCGTAATTCCCAGAGCAGAACGATCGGCAATACCTGGTTTTAGAGAAGGTATTTTCCGTTTAACTAATAATCGAGGGCCACTTTGAATAGCAAAATCAATATCACTATCATGGTTAAAATGTTTCAGACTTGAAATATAGGCCTTATTATTTTTTATATAAAAAATTCCCCACCAGCTAATTCGTTTTAAAGGGTTGATCAATTTTTTATTATTAATTCTGAGTCCAAGTGGATGAAATTGATGATCAAAAAAGCCTCCATTAATACTTAAAAGGGCTTTGCTGTGTTCGGCAAATTGATCTGCAGAGGCATTTTTTAAGGATAATTTTTTTGCATTAACTAATGCCAATTTATTTTTATTGAGATCGATACGAAATGCATAAATATGTGCCCAGGGCGAAAGTATTCCTCCAGCAAGATCTTGATATTCAATACCAGAGCTTAATTTCCGCCAATATCCCTCAGCATAGGAATAAAGTGGGGCGAATAGGAAGCAAAGAACAAATAATAAATGGAACAAATATGATTTGTTTGCAGGATAAACATTGGTTTGTGAAGACATGTTATTGTATCCTTATGTACATCATTCAACACCACGGAATCTCTTATGCAAATTAGAACGCAACATAACAATAGTGAAGTACATAAGTCAACAACAGATTTAACTCGTTTGATGAATGATGTACTTGAACTCGCAAAAAAAGAAGGTGCAACCGATGCGATGGTCGCAGTGAATAATGATAAAGGATTCTCAGTTGATGTGCGCATGGGAGAGGTTGAAACCGTAGCATTTAGTGAGGATAAAGGCGTTGGTTTGACTGTTTATATTGGTCAACGTAAGGGTGGAGCAAGTAGCACAGATACGTCACCTGCTGCGTTGGAAGCGATGGTTAAAGCGGCCTGTGATATAGCAAGAGTAAGCGCAGAAGATCCATGCTTTGGATTGGCGGATAAAGAGCTAATGACTAAAAATCATCCCGAGCTTGATTTATTTCATCCTTGGGATATAAGTCCACAACAAGCAATTGATATGGCTTTAAAATGTGAGCGTCATGCTTTATCACTGGATAAGCGAATAGCGAATTCAGATGGAGTGAATGTATCCTCTTATGAATCGCACCATGGTTTTGCAAATACATATGGTGGATCTGGATTTATTCACAGTACACGCCATAGTTTAAGTTGCTCTTTAATTGCGAAGGACGGAGAGGAAATGCAACGTGATTACGACTATACAACGGTCCGTAATCCTCAAGATTTGATTGATTTTCATGTAATTGCTAAAAATGCTGTTAACCGCGCTGTGAATCGTTTGGGGGCACAACAGATTGAAACACAAGCAATCCCCGTTATTTTTTCATCACGAATTTCCAGTGGTTTATTTTCAAGTTTTATTAATGCAATTAGCGGTTCAAATCTTTACAGAAAAAATACCTTTTTGTTGGATTCCATAGGACAACAAATTTTTCCAGAGTTTATTCGTATTTATGAACAGCCTCATTTACTAGGTGCTTTAGGAAGTTCAGCATTTGACAGCGAAGGGGTTCCAACGCGCCCTAATATAATTGTTGATAAAGGTCGTGTGATGCAATATGTATTGGGCAGCTATTCTGCGCGTAGAATGGGTTTAAAAACAACAGCAAATTCAGATGGAGTCCATAATTTAACAATTGACCCGACAGCAGGTGATCTGGATGATTTATTGAAAATAATGGGTAAAGGATTATTAGTCACTGAATTAATGGGGCAAGGAATAAATATTGTAACAGGTGATTATTCGCGGGGTGCCGGAGGCTTTTGGGTTGAAAATGGTGTAATTCAATATCCTGTTGATGAAATTACGATTGCAGGAAATTTAAAGGATATATTTAAATCCATTCTTGCTGTTGGTAATGATATTAATCCAAATATTGCGACACGATGTGGTTCGGTACTCATTGAAAAAATGATGGTGGCCGGGAAGTAAAAAGAATATAAGAATCCCTGCGTTATGGCAGGGATTTAATTTTTTAAGGTTAAATTACATCGTCTAAAGTAATGATGACTCCATATGGAAATCGTGTCAGCATCCCAATCTCCCCAATAAGATATGAACCAAAGTAGACGGATAAAATTCAAGTGGATATTGAGTATTGTTTGATTTTTTAGATAATATTCAATGAACATACTGAGTTTAATTCGCTCATCAGACTTGCTTTGTTGATTCTTTATTCTACGCTTTAGATAAGAGGATTGAATTGGAGTCAGCATGCGTAGGGTGATTTTAGCAGCATTGCTGGTAATGAATACTGCTTTTGCAGATGAAATTGTTGGTTTCGCTGCATATGAGAACGGAGATTATACCACTGCTTACCCTCATTTAATGCAATCTGCCCGGGATGGAAATGTTGAGGCAATGTATTTGCTTGGCCGTATGTACCAATACGGTGAAGGTGTTGCTAAAGATTACACTCAAGCAATAAGTTGGTATCAAAAATCAGCGGATAAAAATAATCCCTTAGCACAACTTAGTTTGGGCTTTATGTATGATTTGGGACAAGGGGTAAAACAAAATTTTCCTGAAGCCTTTAAGTGGTATATGAAATCAGCAAAGCAAGGTAATGCAATTGCTCAAAGAAATGTTGGTTTAATGTATGTATCTGGTGATGGTGTTCAAGCCAATAAAAAGACTGCATTTGAATGGTTTGAAAAATCTGCAAAAAAAGGATACAGCAAGGCACAAGTAAATCTCGCCTATGATTACATAATGGGGGAAGGAACAAAAAAAGATGTTAATCAGGCATTTTATTGGTATCAACAGGCAGCGGATCAGGGAGATGTGAGGGCTCAATATAGTTTAGGTCTGTTATATACCGGACAACAACAAGGTATTGCCCAAGATGATAAATTAGCGTTTTATTGGTTTTCGCAAGCAGCGAATCAAGGCCATGTTAAAGCACAAACTTATTTGGCTTATTACTACCTAAAAGGCTATGGCGTTGAGGCAAATCCAGAAAAAGCAGCTTATTGGTATCAGGCTGCTGCACAAAGCGGTCAGCCTGAGGCGCAAGCTGAAATCGGGCAGTTACTTCTTACAGGCACCGGTATTCCTAGAGATTACGAACAGGCGGTATATTGGTTTACTAAATCTGCAGCACAAGGAAACCCTATTGGTCAAGCCAAATTAGGTTATATGTATCTTGCTGGATTGGGTGTAGATAAAGATTGGATTAAGGCATATGCCATGTTTAAGATTGCTGCAAAAAATAAAAATGAAGAAGCGATTAGAGAACTTAAGCTGCTAAAAAATAAGCTATCTGAATCAGATATTAAGGCCGGTAACGAGTTAGCTGACGAAATACTCCATCAGAACACCATTCAACCGACTAAAGATGAAGATTAACTCAGTAGTATTTGAGATTAGAAAACATTAACGCTTTCTCTGAGGATATTGACAGAAATTTTTCCTTTTTTATCACGATTTCGTTTAAATAAGGTATATACAGTTAAATTGAGGTTATCACTCGTTGCCGAAGCGATACTGAGAAAATAATTACTCTCCAGGGTTATTTGATCGTTTGCTATATTAAGTTTTTTGAGTATTTCAGAGATTTTGCTTAATTCTTTAATTCCATTTTCTTTTCTCGCTTTAATTAATTCATTAAGTTGTGTTTCATTGGTTGTGCCGCTTAGCGATTTGAGTACTTTTATCGGTGCTGTATTAATATTAATGGGTGTAAATTCAGGTAATGCAGTAATTAAAGGTTCCAGGACCAAATAAAGAGATGCGTTCACATCCTTTACCAGACGTAGTTCTGATTTGCTGCTCATAAATTGGTGGCTAGGATAATAGGGTGGTTTTTGGCTCATATAATATGATAAGTAATTGTCATTACCGCGCGCCAAATCATAGGAGGAAAGCCAATCAATAATTGCTAGTGTTAATTTGACTTTTTCTGCTTCTGCATATTGTGGCACGGCTGTACTTATGAGATTTATGAATCCTATCATTGATTTTTTGTGTTCCAAATTATTAATATTATATCGAGATTGCAAATCATAAAGAGCACCTTTTAAGGTAACTGCGCTGTCGATATGTTCCATATCATGTGGGAATAAACTTACCACTCCTTGGACATTAGCTTTGGTAAATTCATTTTTTTTATTACTTAATTCACCCAATGCCCAAAAAGCAACTGTTTGTGAGGCGAGATAGACTTTATCGTGAGTGATCATAAGTCGTGTACGATAAATATCTAATTGAACTTTGGTGCTCATGGCTGTGGCGACAATCGCGACCAGTGTCATAATAAAAAGCGCGGTGAGTAAGGCACTTCCTTTTATGGTTTTAACTTGAAACATAAAGTGCACCCGGTAGAATAAAAAGTAAATTTATTTCGCCCTGATTCCGAAGAGTCATATTAATTTGTACTGCTTTAGGAAAAGGCTCTTTACGTTGATTTAAGCCTACTGCTTGTTCTCTCCATTCAGGAAGTATCTGTAAGTTTTGATTTAAATAACCAAAATGACAGTTATTAAGCTGATTTAGCAAGGGCTTATCTTCATAGATTTTTTGATCAATTATGTCGAGACTATTCCAAGTTCTACGGATCAGCGTTCCATGCTGGCAAAGATACGCAACTCGTTTTAGGGTGCTGCGCTTTTCAATGCTGCCAGGATTTACATTACCATCACGTGTGAATTCAAGATAATTTGTTTGTCCTATAAATGCAGGTAATAATCGCATCTCGTTACTGCGAATAGGGCGCTCTACAGTTTGACTGATATCTTGTTGAATGAGACTTATTGCAAGTTGTAACTCATTGAGACGTTCACTTTGTTCATTAACGCGGGAGCGTGTGGTAAATGCGTTATACAATACGGAAGAGGTGATGGTTGCTAGAATGGCAAATACTGCAAGTGCAATTAAGATTTCAATCAGAGTAAAACCGTTTACTTTTTTGGAAGTTATGTTTTTTTTCATGGTACATACCTGAATGCTTGCAGTTCCTCTCTAAATGGACCTGCTTTATCCGTGCTGACTGAAATAACTATTTTTTGAATATTTTTTTGTGGTGTCGAACTTACTTTTGCTCTCCAGTACCAATGCTCATTCAACATCATTGAATCTTGGGTTGTTTCCTGACTTTGATTAATTTGTAATAAATTAAGCTGAATCATTGCCACGCCTTGCATAGCAACCCAGTGACTTACTGATTTTTCTTTTACTCGGCGTGTCGTTTCGACATTTTGTGATATCGCTTTAAGCAAAGCAGTTAAGGCAATAGCAATTATGGAAAGTGCTAATAATACCTCAATTAGGGTGAATCCTGATTTATTATGATAAGGTCTCATTTAGTGTGTACCACATTAAATTTTAACTCTCCATTTCGTTTGCCAATCAGTAACGCCAAATTATTGTCCTTTTTGCTACCAAAATTTAATGTAAAAGGAGTTAGCTCGCCAGAGGAAGAAATAATAATGGCAGGAGCTCCCACTGGAGTTGGGTTAATTGTTTTTAAGGTAATATGTGTGTCTTTGGGAAAGTAAGTCATTTTAAACACTCCTTTATCGGAAATAGCTTTCCATTGAGTGTTGTTATTCAGTTGAAGTACTTGATAGCCTGTATTGTTAATACGCAGACCAAGCGTGCTGGTTTCCAAAATAGCTTGGTGCTGGGCCAAACGAAGCGTGTTCATGAGTTGTTCCGCTGAAAACAAGATACGTCGGCTCTCACCAAAGTCACCAAAAGCAATTAAGGCAAAACCGAAGGTAATGCCTATAATTACCAAAACAATCAAGATCTCAATGAGAGTAAAACCTTGATTAGACCTCTTGGAAACTGCTACTGCAGACGGGGATAGTTTCATTGATGCAGTTCCATATCCTTGCCTGCATACATCAGTTCCATGCTCTGTCTTTCCTCGCACTTCACTCTCTGTAGTGAATATCCAAAGAAGTTTATTATTTGGGTTCATCCCAGTTACCAATTTCGGCATTAATACCTGTACCTCCAGGTTGTCCTTCAGCACCGTAGGTAAATACATCTATATCGCCATGTTGTCCTGGATTTAAATAAAGGTAGTCTCTACCCCATGGATCTTTAGGGAGTGATTTGAGGTATTGTTTCCAATTATTAGGTACTGGATTTGATGTGGGTTTTTCAACAAGGGCCATCAAACCTTGATCTGTAGTAGGATAATTACCATTATCCAGTTTATATAAATCCAGGGCATTTTGTATGGCAAGCACGTCTTGTTTGGCTTTAACTCTTCGTGCCTCATCAGGGCGTCCCATAATTTTAGGTACTACTATGGAGGCGAGAATGCCTAATATGACAACCACTACCATAATTTCAATTAACGAGAATCCTTTTTGTTTATTCATTTTTACTCCGATTTAAACATAGATTGGATGAGTGAAGTGCACAACCTGAACTTCACCAGACTACAAGTTTTAAAATTTAAGTAATTAACTGCTCCATTGAAAAAATAGGTAATAAAGTGGCTAAAACAATAAATAAAACGATCGCACCCATCAAAAGAATCACCATCGGCTCCAATAACGTTAATGAGGTATCAATTAACCGTTTGACTTCATTATCAAGATGAACAGCTGCGCGTTCCATCATATTTGACAATTGGCCACTTTTTTCACCGCTAGCAATTAAATGGATTGCCATCGGACTAATATAACCCGTATCTTTTAACGCTTCGTTAATACCACATCCTTCTCTAACTTTTAGAGTAGCAGAGTCAAAAGCCTGCCGCATAACGACATTGGTTACAAGACTTGCTGCAACACGCATTGTCTCTAGAACACTCACTCCTGCAGCAAAAAGTATACCAAAAGTATGTATATAACGCGAAACATTAACTGTTTTTACCAAATACGACACTATAGGCAGCTTCAACAATAGACGATGCCAGGATGTTTTGATTTTTTCATTAGCGAGACTTTTTTTAAAGGCAATAAACATAAGAATAAGAGCAATTAAAGTATAAAGACCATAATCTCTAATGAAGTGACTTATATTAATTAACAATAGGGTCATTTCAGGCAGGGTTTGTCCGCCGCTGGTGAACACTTCAATGATTTTTGGTACTACAAAACTTAGCAAAAATGAAATAATCGCAATGGAAACAATGATCATGATAAGCGGATAAATCAATGCTTGCTGAACTTTCTGCTTTGTTATCTGTTGATTTTCAGTATAGTCCGCTAATTTTTCTAAAACCACATCTAGGTGGCCCGTTTGTTCGCCAGAACCCACAGTAGCACGATATAACTCAGGAAAGGCGTGAGGAAACTGGGCCATCGCCTGTGCTAGCCCATAACCTTCAAGCACTTTTGCGCGCACACCTATAATCAGTTCCCTGACTTTATCTTTTTCTGTTTGCTCACTCACTCCACGTAATGATTCTTCAACTGGAATACCGGCAGCAAGCAATGTAGCCAACTGTCGTGTAAACAGAGCGAGATCCGCGGCAGAAATTTTGCTTTTAGTTTGACTACCTGAACGTTGTTGAGTCAACACACGGATTTGAGTTGGAATTAATCCTTGATCACGCAATAGTTGGCGTGCATGACGCTCAGAATCTGCTTCTAGGACGCCTTTTGCTGTGTTGCCATTTTTTTGAAGCGCCTGATATTGGTAAGCACCCATAGTTTTTTATGGTTTATGTTAAAACATAGAGTGTAATCTATTGGGTTTAATAAGTCACTTAAGGTACACTATACAACCAGACTATCCTGGAGAGCAATAATGAGCAAAAATACGGTACTAGAGGCAATTAAGGAACATGATGCCAAATTAATAGACCTGCGATTTACGGACATTCGTGGTAAAGAGCAGCATATAACAATGCCAGTTTCAGCAGTTGATAATGATTTTGTTGAAAATGGAAAAATGATTGATGGCTCTTCCTTTAAAGGTTGGCAAAAAATCCACCAATCCGACTTGGCTTTGATGCCTGATCTGCAAACAATCAAACCGGATCCTTTCTTCCAAGACAACACTTTATTTATTCGATGCAATGTAGTTGATCCCAAAACAATGATGGGATATGAACGTTGTCCCAGATCATTGGCTTTACGTGCTGAAGCTTATTTGCAATCTACTGGTATTGCAGACACCGCCCTTTTTGGACCTGAGCCCGAATTCTTCGTTTTTGACAGCGTACAATGGGAAACAACCATTGGTGGCTCTTTTTATAAAATTGACTCAGAAGAAGCACAATGGTTTTCAGGAAAAGAGTTAGAAGGGGGTAATATAGGACATCGTCCATCGATAAAAGGCGGTTATTTCCCGGTTCCACCAGTAGACTCCTCCCACGATATGCGTTCTGCGATGAGCTTAACTCTTGAATCTTTAGGAATCGTTGTCGAAGCACATCATCATGAAGTGGCTACAGCAAACCAATGTGAAATTGCGACTCGATTTAATACATTAACCAAGAAAGCAGATGAATTACAGATTTTAAAATATGTAGTTCATAACGTAGCTCATAATTATGGAAAAACAGCTACTTTCATGCCAAAACCATTAGTGGGTGATAACGGAAGTGGTATGCATTGTCACCAATCACTAGTTAAAGATGGTGTGAACCTGTTTTCTGGCGATCAATATGGTGGTCTTTCAGAAACTGCTCTTTATTACATAGGTGGAATAATCAAGCACGCGCGTGCTTTAAATGCATTTACTAACCCATCAACCAATAGTTACAAACGACTGGTTCCTGGTTTCGAGGCTCCAGTTCTATTGGCATATTCAGCAAGAAACCGCTCTGCTGCGATTCGTATTCCTCATGTGAATAATCCTAAAGCGCGTCGTATCGAAGTACGTTTCCCTGATCCTACAGCAAATCCATATCTGGCATTTGCCGCTATGATGATGGCTGGGTTGGATGGTATCCAAAGAAAAATTCATCCAGGTCAGGCTATGGATAAAGATCTTTATGATTTACCGCCAGAAGAACTTGTTGATGTACCTACAGTTTGTGCTTCTCTCGAACAATCTATGGAAAATTTACAAATGGATCATGATTTCTTATTACAAGGTGATGTATTTAGTCAAGATTTTATTAATAACTACATCAGCATGAAAGAAGAGGAAATAAGTAAAATAAGAAGCCTGACCCATCCTTATGAGTTTGAATTATATTACAGCCTCTAGGAATAAGTGGTGATGAGTAAATTTTTTGTTTCTCTGTCATTGATGATGGTAATTTGCGTATCTTATGCTACGCAAATTTTCAGATGGACTGACAGTCAGGGCAATGTTCATTTCAGTGATACTCCCCATCCGGGAGCTGAAACTGTGACTATTCCTGATTCACAAAGTTTTTCATCACCAGCCTCCTCAACCTCTCAAGCTTCAACGCAAGAACCGGAACAAACTGACCATCCTGATATAGTGAAGTTAAAGCATTCTTATACCAAAATTGCAATTGCTGAACCTGCAAGTGGTGCAACGGTTCGTAACAATCAAGGTTTTGTCATGGTCACTGCTCAAATTGAGCCTGACTTGCTTCCTGGAGATAAGTTACAACTGCTTTATGATGATGTTGCTCTTGGTGAACCGCAAACAAATCTAACCTTTGAAATAAAAGGGATGTACCGGGGCTCTCATTCCTTGGCAGTGCAAGTAATGGATGCTGAGGGAAATGTGATTGATAAGAGTGAACCTATAACAATTTATGTTTTTAGACCACGGGTAGGTATGGTTCCTGGTACTGCACCACGTTAAGTTTCTACGGACTGATTATGCTAATTTTATTATCACCAGCTAAAAAATTATTAAATAGTTCCAAGCCTTATTCTGGAACGACATCCAATCCTATGTTTGTTGATAAAACCAATAGTCTAGTTAAACTGATGAAATCTAAATCAGTAGCTGATATAGCTGCTTTGATGGATTTATCCAAGGATTTGGCCGAATTAAATTATAAACGTTATCAAGATTTTTGTTTGGACAATACAGGCTCATCACATGCATATCCTGCATTACTTCTTTTTCAGGGAGATGTGTACCAAGGTTTAAAAGCTGCAAGCTGGGAACAAACGACGATTGACTATTCGCAAAATCATTTGCGCATCTTGTCTGGGCTTTATGGCGTATTAAAACCTCTGGATAATATCCAACCTTACCGGCTTGAAATGGGGGTTCATTTGCAGAATCCAGCTGGGAAGAGTTTGTACGATTTTTGGCAAAAAACAATAACGGATGCACTAAATCAAGAGTTAGCAGCTCAAAAAAATCCAGTATTGATTAATTTAGCGTCTAATGAATACTTTAAGGCTGTAGATACAAAGGGATTAAATTATCCGATTATTACGATCAATTTTTATGAAAAAAAGAATGATCAGCTGAAAATGATTGGTATTCATGCTAAAAAAGCACGGGGAACAATGGCTAAGTTTCTCATGCAAAATCAATTTGATGATCTGGAGCAGCTTAAACAATTTAATGAGTTGGGTTATAAGTTTCATCAATCAACTTCAACTGTTAGCCATCTCGATTTTGTAAGAGATACTCATTAATGTGACAAAATGATTTATAGCCTGGGTGGAGCGCCACGAAACCCAGGAACGTAAATTTTTATATATAACCCGGGTTTTGCTGCGCTCCATCCAGGTCTCAAAATTTGTTTAATCTATGTGGAATTTATCCAGTCGAGTACATCGTTTAAATCAATTTCCTGATGACAAGGTGAGTTGCTATGTTAAAAGAGATGATGAATTAGGTTGTGGAATTAGTGGTTCAAAATTACGTAAATATGCCAGCCTTTTTCCTTATTTAATTGATCAGGGGGTTCAGCATTTAATTATTATTGCCGGACCTCAATCTAATAATTTACTTGCTGCGTTACAATTAGCCCGAGAATTCAAGCTGAAAGTGACTGCATTTTTGATTCAGCCGTGGAAATTGGAATTACGAGGAAATTATAAATTAAGCCGCTTATTCCTTGAGGAACAGGAAATTGTCTGGATTGAGCGTGATGATTGGCCAAATGTTAATGAATTGGCATCTGATTATTTACAGACTCTAAATGAACCTGGATTTGTATTGCAAGAAGGTGCGAGTGTTCCACAAGCAATGAGCGGCGCATCAACTCTTGCTGATGATATTGGTGTAAATGAGCATACTTTAGGGGTGACGTTTCAACATATTTTTATTGATGCAGGAACAGGTTTTTCTGCTGCGGCCCTCATCCAAGGGATGGCTCGATTAAATCATTCAGCACAGATTCATGTATTGCTATTAGCTGATAATGAGGCAACATTTAGGGGAAAATTGAAACTATGGCTTGAATTAATTCCTCAAAATTTTCTTTGCTTTTATCCTACTACTGCTAAAGCCTTTGGCTCTGTGAATCAAACCATTATAAATGAAGTTAAACGTTTAGCGCGAGAGGAGGGTATTTTGGCTGATCCCATCTATGCAGCCAAATTATTTTACGCATCCAGGAACTATATTAAAACCCAACAATTGAAAGGTAATGTATTAATTATTCACTCCGGCGGTACCTTAACCATGCCTGGATTTGATTATAAATAATTTGTGACATTAATTTCATTCGTTTCCCCTTGAAATTTATCGACTGAAACCCTATATGACAATAAATCATAAGAAAATGTGTTAGTCATAGGAGAGTAGGTAAATGTCGAGTAAGCAACAAACCATGGGCTTTCAAACAGAAGTAAAGCAAATGTTGCATTTGGTAGTACATTCGCTTTATAGCAACAAGGAGATATTTTTACGTGAGTTAATTTCTAATGCTTCGGATGCATTAGATAAATTAAGATTTTTGGCTTTATCAAATGGCTCACTGTATGAAAGCGATTCTGATTTAAAAATTACTGTTGATGTTAATGAAAAGCTAAAAACTATAACCATTAAAGACAATGGTATTGGCTTAAGTTGGGATGAGGCTGTTGAAAATCTAGGTACAATCGCGAAATCTGGTACTAAAGAATTCATGAGCCATTTAACCGGAGAAAGTGCAAAAGACTCTCAGTTAATTGGGCAGTTTGGTGTGGGTTTCTATTCGGCATTTATTGTTGCTGATAAAGTAACCGTTAAAAGCCGACGTGCGGGCTTGAAACCTGAAGAGGGAATTATTTGGGAATCGAAGGGGGAAGGCGAGTTTACCATTGATTCTGAAAATAAAGTAACTCGAGGTACTGAAATCACCTTACATATTAAAGATGATAATGATGAGTTCCTGAGTAATTGGCGTATACGCAGCATTATTAGCAAATACTCAGATCACATTTGTTGGCCCATCGCTATGAAAAAAATATCTGAGGATGATAAAGAGTCAAAAGAATATGAAACAGTAAATAAGGCAACTGCTTTATGGACAATGCAAAAATCAGATATTACTGACGAAGAGTACAAACAACTCTATAAACATATTTCTCATGATTTCCAGGATCCATTGACTTGGTCGCATAACCACGTTGAAGGAAAGAATGATTACATTTCTTTGCTCTATATTCCATCGCATGCACCATTTGATTTATGGCAGCATGAAACGAAACATGGCTTAAAGCTTTATGTTAAACGCGTTTTTATTATGGATGATGCCACCCAATTTTTACCACGCTACTTACGTTTTGTAAAAGGTATTGTTGATGCAAGTGATTTACCACTCAATGTGTCACGAGAAATTTTACAAGATAACAAACAAGTAGAGAGCATTCGTTCTGCATGTACAAAGCGTGTTTTATCCATGCTTGAAAAAATGAGTACCCAGGATAAAGAAACCTATCAAAAATTTTGGAATGAATTTGGTTTGGTCTTAAAAGAAGGGCCGATTGAAGATTTTACCAATAAAGAGACAATTGCTAAATTGCTGCGTTTTGCAACAACTGCAACTTCTGAGAAGCAAGAAGCAACATTGGATGAGTACCTGAGTCGTATGAAAGAAGGGCAGGATAAAATTTATTATATCACCGCCTCCAGTTATAACGCGGCTAAAAATAGTCCTCATTTGGAAATCTTTAAGAAAAAAGGAATTGAAGTATTGCTCCTTAGCGACAAAATCGATGAGTGGTTAGTTGGTTATCTGAGTGAATATGCTGGGAAAAAACTGCATTCTATTTCCAAGGGTAAAGTAGAGTTAGGGGATGAGTCACCTGAACAAATCAAAGAACAGGAAAAGACATTGGAACCTTTGTTAAACCATATTAAGAAGGTTTTAGATACCCGAGTTAAGGATGTTCTGGTGACAAATAGGCTTACTGATTCTCCAGCGTGTGTTGTTGCTGATGAGCAAGATATGGGATTAGAAATGCAACGTATTTTGCAGGCTGCTGGCCAACAGGTTCCTATGAGCAAACCCGTTTTTGAGATAAACCCCGATCATCAAATTATTAAGCGTTTACATGATGTTCAAGATGATGATTTATTTGAATTATGGGTCACCATGTTGTTTGAACAAGCTGTTTTAGCTGAGGGTGGTCAATTAGATAATCCTGCAGATTTTGTAAATCGTGTGAATCGATTATTGGTTTCATCTGTGGCGTAAAATAGTTTTAGCCTATATCCCGCGGTTTTTTCGTGGGATATAGGCTAAAGTATGTGTCATTAACCTAATAAAAGTATACCGATACTTCACTTCGGTTATGGTCAATTATAAGTACTGGCTTGCCCAATTGGCTCCTCCATGAATGGAGCTGTTGGTTGTATTAAAAATGGATATGCTTCAATATTAGTAACTTCAGGCAGGGGATCATTGGTGAATAGCTGACTGCTTGGATATATAACCATTACTTTTCTTGCCTGGCCCAATTGTAATTCAGCTTGTTGATGCAGGTTCATATAGTCTTTAGCTACTTTACTAATTTCTTGTTCTGTTGCGTCGATTTCACTTTTTAGATCGGGAATTATCGTGTTTTCTAAAGAAATTATGTCCTTATTTTGTTGCTCAATCTTTGCATGATTATCTTCCATGGTTAATTTGTTTTTGCTTAATTGATTTTCATCGATATTTGTTTTGATTGCATAGACTAATGCTGCAATGAAAAGACTGAGTGTAACAAAAGCAAGTACTGCAGCAGGAGCAAAAATTAAAGAGGTTAGAGCGACTAATCCACCTTCAATAGCTATCCCAGTTCCGGTTGCCCCTCCTGTAAAAAGAAGAAAAAGTAATCCTGCTATAGAAAGATTCTTTCTATGGTTGCGAGCGTTTTCGATGGTGATTTCTAATTGTTTATTTTGTTCTGCTAAATTTAAATTTGCGGATGTCAACTGCGGATTAGATGTTTTGCATTGTTCGATCCTTTTTTCACTATCGCGCATTTGTTGCATTAATCGGGTCTTAGCACGATACTCTTTATCCAGGATGGCTTTTTTATTGTTCTCCTCTGCTGTTGTTACAAGATAGGCTTGCATGAGTTGAATTATTTGTTTTAGCGCCTGATGCTCTGGGTAACTTACCTTTATTACGGAGGATAAAAGATTCTCAAGCCGGTTGAGGTAAATTTGATAGCTTATCTCATTAGCTTTCTGTATCAATTCTTCTTTTGTTTGATTTAATCTTTTATGTTCTTCTCTTATCGCTTCTTTCAGTGCATTACGGTTTTGTTGCGAAAGTTGCAATAAATTTGGATCATCAGTCGAACGAGCTTTTTCTCTTGCAGCTCGTGCGTGAGCACGCTCACGTCTTTGATCCGTTCTCTTGGTCAGCTCAACTTGCTCTTGGCTTATTTTTTTGAACTGTTCAAGCCGTGTTTCAAGATTTAATTGTTGGACTCTTAATAAATTAATTTCGAGTGAATGTATTTTTTGAATAAGCTCTATTTTTTGAGACTCAAGATCCGCTGTTTGATGTCCATGCTGTGTTGTATTTGGATGACTATGAGTTGTTTGTGAATCAGGGGCAGTTTCTGAGTGAACATGGGTAGTTGCTGTGTCTTGCTTTGTTGCTTCTGGATGCGAATGTTCGGTTCTAACATGCTGCTCTATTGCTTCTGGATGAGTATGGTTATGGGGCGATGCCTCAGTTGATGGATGGGAATGATGCTGCGTTACTTCCTCTTTCTTTTGATTATTTATAATATTTTGTTCTTTAATCCGTTTTAAATGAAGTTGAAGTCTTTGAATATGCTCTTGAGCTTTTTTTATCTCTAGTTCCGCTATGATTTTTTGCTCATTAATGTGTTGCAAATGACTTTTTAATAGAGATGATTTAAGTAAATCTTGTTGCTCTTCGAGATGATCACGTTCTTTCTCTTCTAAATCGCATTGTAGTTGATTTTTACTTGCATCTGATATTAATTGAGATGCTGATTCTTGTTGATCAATCTTAAGAATACCAGTTAGCTCTTTGTTAACTTCTTGAGTAACAGCCGAGACTGGTGATGGGAGAATACATGGGTTGCGCAGGGCAGAATAGTTCGAGCTATGGAGGTTAATGTATTGATCTGTTATTTTTTCAACTAAAAGATTAATATTTAATTTTGATAGAGACATACTTAAAGGTTCCTTGTAAATATTTTTTTCACATTTTATACAAGTGCATTAAAGTGTCAATAAGTGTTATTTTTTAATAAGATAAAGAAATCCTGGAAAATGACTTTAATATTTTCCAGGATTATTGAACGCCGATATTTTTTTATGCGTACGGCAGTACTAATACAGTGGTTCCTACATCGATAAAATTCTCGTTTAGCCATTTAGCCGCACCAGGAAGGACACGGATACAGCCATGACTGCTATTGGATTTTGGTACTTCATAAGCTGCGTGAATCGCATAGCCATCATGGAAATGCATGCAATAAGGCATTTTAGCTCCACCAACTACATGACCGTCACGGGCAATAGGGTATTCATTGGATTTGCAGTCAGCGCCTTTTTTATTGAACACATGATAGGTTCCTGTTACTGTGCGACATGATTCATGAATATCATCACAATAATCCATTCCACCAGAAGCGCTACCGGTCATGACTCTGTTTCCCTGTGCATCATATGCCGCCCATGCATAGGCTTTAGGGTCAAAAATAAAGAGTTTCTTACCATGGACGTCTTTCTTCATGGGAAAAATATTGCGTCCTCTTGTATCATCTTGATAGGGGGTAGTGTAATGTAAATTACCTGCATCATCTGCAATCACATCGGGCTTGTCAGTCACACAGGAGGCAATTAGAAGGCTTAGTAAGGGGGGTAGATACATTATTTTTTTCATTACATATAATCCTTAAAACGATGAAATGCTTATTGCAAAAAAAAGGCTCGAAAAACGAGCCCTTTTTGAGAGACACAAGTAAATTCTGATTTAAAATTTATTATTCGTCAGTTAAACGGAAGTATTTAGTTCCAAAATATCTTTGGAGTTTCTTTCTGATTGTGCCGCGGCTTATGCCTAGCATCTTAGCAGCTTGCAGTTGATTGCCACGACGTTTTTCCATTACTGCTTGCAGTAGTGGAGGCTCAACTTCAGATAATATCATATCGTAAAGATCGTCAATGTTTTTGCTTTTGTTTTCAGTGAGAAAACGAGAGACTAAATTGTAGACTAGATCTTGGAGACCTTGGTCTTGTTTAGTTATGCTTAAAGTAGCTTCAGGTGTTTCAATGACAGTCATCTTAACTTCCTTATTATTAATTAAATCACACATTCCAATTGCTAACATTTAAAATGAAAGCAAAATTAATTGTACATGAAGCATAATTGATATTCTATATTTTTAAGAGAAAACTATGCATTTTTTTCGAGCAATTCATTCACCACAAGATTAAATAATGTGCGATCGGATTTTTCTGAAGACAATGAGGTTTTTACTTTATTTAAATTGGCAACCATTTTTTCCGGTTGACTTGGATCATTATAAAAATAATCAACATAACGAGTTAGTTCATGAGCGTTGCAATCATATTGTAAAAATTCAGGGACGATCATTCTGTTCGCTAAAAGATTGCACAAACCAAAAAATTTAACTTTTATAAATCTCATGGCTAATACATAGGAAAGGAACGAAGACTTATAAATAATACACATAGGTTTTTCTAATAAAGCACACTCAAGGGATGCAGTACCTGAAGCAACAATAATGAAATCTGCAGCAGCCATGCAGTTTAGTGCTTTACCTTGTACAAAGCTAATAGGTAAATTCACATTAGAAAAATAGTGTTTGATTTTTTCTGGGTTAATTGTATCAGCAATAGGAATTACAAAATGTAAATTTGGATATCGCTGCTGCAAAATTAGGGCTGTATCACGTAGAACTGGCATATGATACTTAATTTCATTAGCTCGACTACCCGGAAGAAGAGCAAAAATGTTTGCCTCTTGAGGAAGTCCTAATGCGGTACGCTGAGATTTACTTTCATCAACAGATGCTATTTTTTCTACTAGAGGATGGCCGACAAAATTTACTGGAACTTGAGCCTTTTCATATAAAATTTTTTCAAAAGGCAAAATAACCGCCATTCGATCAATGCATTTCTTTATAAGGTGAATACGATTGGCTTTCCATGCCCAAATTTGAGGACTGATGTAATAGAGAATCTTAATACCTAATTTAAGCTTTGCATATTTTGCCAGTCTCAAATTAAAGCCTGGATAATCTACTAGAATCAGTAGATCCGGCTTTTGCTGATTTAAATGTTTTTTAATTGCCAGAAATGCCTTGCGAATTACATGAAGGTTACGGATAACGGCTGTAAGTCCTGTCACACCAAGATGAGCCAAATCTGAAATCAAATGTGCTCCAGCTTCTTGCATGTGTCTACCGCCAATTCCACTAATTTCAAGATTGGGGTAGGTGGCTTTTAATTGGCGAATTAAAACTGATGCGTGAACATCTCCAGATTCTTCACCAGCAATAATAACAATGCGCTTAAATTTTTGCATGACGTTCAATTAAGTTATTGTGTATAAGCGAAGTAATTGTTTCTGCAACCTTCAGTGCTTGTAGACCATCTTCACCAGTCACAAATGGCGTACTATCTTCTTGGATGCATTTGATGAATGATTTTATTTCTTCAAATAATGCATCTCCTTGCTCGTACTCTGTTTCTTCGCGAACAATATCAGGGATTCCAGGGAACATTTCGCCTGTACCTTTTTTGAATACTGCTAGTTTTTTGCTTTGATAATCAATTGAGAGATAGGAGTTTTTTTGGAATATTCTTGTCTTCCGTTCCGTTTTAAAACTTACACGACTGGCGGTAAGATTAGCTACGCACTGATTGGCAAACGTAATACGGGCATTAGCTATATCAATTGCTGTTGTTAGTATGGGTGTGCCTTGAGCCAAGATTGATACTATAGGACTCTTAACTATATTTTGAATTATATCAATGTCATGAATCATCAGATCAAGAATTACATTAACATCCGCTCCGCGAGGTTTAAACGGAGCTAATCGTTCTGATTCGATAAATAAAGGTGTTTCTAAATATTCATCTAAAGCCAATCGTGCAGAATTAAAACGCTCAAGATGCCCAACTTGAAGTTTTACCTGGTGTTTTTTAGCAAGTTGAATTAACTCATTTGCTTGAGCAACAGTTTCAGTAATTGGTTTTTCTATTAAAACATGTATGCCATGTTCCAAAAAAGCTTTGGCGATTTCAAAATGCTTGTTCGTTGTTGACGCAATACTTACCGCATCAACTTTGTCAAATAAGTCGTAATAATCATTATAACCAGCAACATTCAGTTCTTGTGATACAGTTTCTACCGCTTTTGGATTCAGATCACAAACCCCAATTAATTCTGCATTTGGAAGAAGTTGATATTTTTGTGCATGAAACCTACCTAGATACCCTACACCAATCACAGCACAACGAGTCTTATTCATTTATAATTCAGATATGTTAATTATTTGTGCGAATGATCGCATTTCCTGGATGATAAATCAATTTTAAAAGAGTATTATTGGCCAACATTAATGTCTATGAATACACTGATTTTGATACAGGGAATAAGAATATTATGCTTATAGCTGGAGTTGATGAAGTAGGGCGTGGTCCTTTAGCTGGTGCAGTTGTAACAGCAGCAGTTATTTTAAAAGAGCCGATAGAGGGGCTTGCAGATTCAAAAAAATTAAGCGCAAAAAAGCGCGAGTTATTATCTGTGAAAATAAAGGAACAGGCCCTTGCTTATGCTTATGGCAGGGCAGAGGTAGATGAAATCGATACATTGAATATTCATCATGCAACTTTGCTGGCAATGCAAAGAGCAGTAGAAGCGTTACCAATCAAACCAGATCAAGTACTGGTTGACGGTATACATATACCCAAGTTAAGTATTCCTTGTAAGGCAATTGTGCAAGGAGACGATTTGATCCCCGAAATTAGTGCCGCTTCAATTCTTGCCAAGGTGCTCCGAGATGCAGAAATGGTAGCGCTTGATGCGATTTATCCTGGATATGGATTTTCAGAGCATAAAGGATATGGAACAGTTGCTCATCGGGAAGCATTAAATCGACTTGGCCCTTGCATGATTCATCGTCGAAGTTACGCACAAGTAGCCGCATTGCTTTAATTTGTATTGCTTGAGGGTAGTGCAGCGGAATTTCACGTCACCCTTAGGGGGTTATGACGAAAGATCTTCTGATTTTTAGCGTTATATATAAAAAGGGCATATAGGCAGGAGATCCCTCACTACGTTAGCAATGACCTATAATAGTGAGCGCTTATTCGATGCACTTAGGCTGCACGTCCTTTTGACAGTTATCTTAAACTGTTGAATAAAATTTTATGTGAGCTGATCGACATTAATATCCCAAAGCTTGCTAAAAAGGTAACCATTGCCGTACCCCCATAGCTGACTAGAGGCAAGGGAATGCCCACAACAGGAATAATCCCCATAACCATACCAATATTAACAAATCCAGACATAAAGAAAGACATTGCAAGACTTGCGGCTAAGAGGCGGGTATATGTCGTTTGTGCATTCGATGCGATATTCAGGCTTCTCAGTGAAATTAAAACAATGAGTGTAATAATTGCAAATCCTCCTGCAAAGCCGAATTCTTCACTTGTTACTGCAAAGATGAAATCTGTAGCATGTTCGGGTAAGAAATTAAGATGAGACTGGCTTCCTTGTAACCAACCTTTACCAGCAAGGCCACCTGAGCCAATAGCAATTTTGGACTGAATAATGTGATAGCCTGCTCCAAGTGGATCTTGTTCCGGATCAAGAAGTGTATAAACTCGTTGCTTTTGATAATCATGCATTACATGCCAGGCTACTGGAATAGCAGAACCTACCAGGAGTATCAGTAACAAAATAACTTTAAACCGAATTCCAGCTAAAAACACAACACAAAGCCCTGCAGCTGCAACCATAATCGCAGTACCTAAATCGGGTTGTTTTGCAATAAGAAGTGCAGGGACACAGATAATAAGTCCAGCGATAGCAAGAGATTTAAAACTACTGGGTCGTGTTTGTCGATCAAAGTACCATGCAGCCATCATAGGGACAGCTAGTTTCATTATTTCAGAAGGTTGAAAGCGAAATAAACCCAATTCAAGCCAACGCTGAGCTCCTTTCCCTATTTTTCCCATAAGCATTACGGCAATTAATAAGGTTAATCCGATACTATAGATCCATGGAGTCCATATCTTATACTTATGAGGGGGGATAAAACCAAGCACAACCATAATGAGTGATGCAAAAACAAGTCTCATTGATTGTCGTAAAATCATTCCTGAATTGGCATTAGATGCACTATACAAAATTAAAAGACCAAAGCTGATTAATAAAAGCAATAGCCCTAATAAAGGAAAATCCAAATGGAGTGATTTTGCAGTGAAGCGATAAACGGGTTTAGTGTGTCGTCTGTTCATAAGTTTTCATCGGATAAAGTTGATAGTAAGCATCAAGTACTTTGCGTGCAACCATTGAAGCAGCAACATCATTCTCTACAACCACTGCAAGTGCAATTTCAGGTTTTTCAACTGGAGTAAATGCAATAAACAATGAATTGTCGCGTAATGCTTCTGGAATATCCTCATATTTTGCTTTTTCATATTGTCTGCCGCTAAATACCTGGGCTGTTCCGGTTTTTCCAGCGACAGGGTAAGGTGGGTTGCGTCCAAATCGATAACCTGTACCTTCATTGCTGATTAAAACGTTGTGCATTGCATCAGCAACGATATCCCAATTTGCTTCATCTTTAAGGTAAATTGGATATTCTTCGATAGGTTTATATCGCTCTGTCTCACCACTGTCACTATTTACAGTTTTTGTTAATAAATGAGGTCTGAATCGTTGCCCATGTTGACTCAACGAAGCGGTGGCATTTGCCATTTGTAGAGGTGTTGCGAGCATAAAGCCCTGGCCAATCGATGTAATTAAGGTATCTCCGGGATACCAGGGGACTCCTTTGGTTTGCTTTTTCCATCGTAGGCTTGGAACGATACCTGAGGCTTCTTCATAAAGATCAATATGACTTAAATGACCCAGACCAAATTTTACGAGCATATCTTCAATATTAGAAATGCCCATCTTATTGCCTAGCTGATAAAAATAGGTGTCGCAAGAAACGGTGATCGCTCTTTTAAAATTAATCATTCCATGTCCTGTTTTTTTCCAGTCCCTATAAATATGACTTGCAGTAGGGAGTTTATATTTACCAGGATCATAAATTGTTGTCGCTGTAGTAATAAACCCTTTATCCAGGCCTGCCAAACCGACAAATGGTTTAATAGTTGATGCGGGTGGATAAACTCCCCGTACAGCTCTATTAAATAAAGGTCTTTGTAATGTATTTGATAGTTTTTTGTATTCTTTAGAACTTACGCCACCAACAAAAATATTAGGGTCAAAACTGGGCGAGCTCACCATGGCTAGAACTTCGCCATTTTTAGAATTAATCATAACAACAGCACCTCTTTTATCTTTGAGTGCTTCGTAAGCCGCTTGTTGAAGTCGGACATCAATACTCAAGTAGAGTTTTGAGCCTGAATGAGGATTAATTTTGTTAACAACTCTTAATGTACGCCCACTTACGTCAGTTTCAACCATTTGGTATCCAACCTTACCATGGAGCACATCTTCATAATATTTTTCCACACCTGCTTTACCAATAAAGTTTGTAGCACGATAATTAGCTGGATCAACGGATCTTAATTCTTCAACATTGATTCTGCCAACATAACCCAAAACATGGGCCGTAACTTCGCCTAAGGGGTAGTGGCGCATCAATCGCGCTTTAATGCTAACGCCAGGAAAATGATATTGATTGATAGCAAAAATTGCTACTTCTTCTTGCGTTAATTTTAATTTAACAGGTATGGGGACAAAAGAACGGTTTTGCTTTCGGATTCGTTTGAAATTTTGTATGTCGTCTTCTGTAATTGAAGGAATCAATTTTTGTAATTCAGCTAATGTTTGATCCATGTTTTTAACATGTTCGGGAATTATCTCCAGAACATAAACGGGAATGTTTTCAGCAAGCAAGACTCCATTCCTATCAAGGATTACTCCTCGTGGCGGCGCGATGGGAATAATACTCATTTGATTTTTTAGCGACAAGGTTTGATATTTTTTGAATTCGGAAATTTGCAAAAATGCCAGTCTTAGAACAAGGATTAAAGATAAAATAATAAGAAAAGCAACCAGCAAATTAATTCTAAAAAGTTGATGCTGGGATTCTATCCTATAATTTTTGAACGATTGATTTCGACTCATTGACGCACAGTCAGTTAAGCTGGACTTAAAGACGTGAATAGTAACTTAAAATGGAATGGTTTACTATAGATTTCTGGTGCTTGCAGACTGGATGAAATGCAGTGTAACGTGGGTTTTGACCCCTCGGACCTATATTTAGGTTACAGCTACTATAATGTGATAAATGCTACTTATGATAAGGATGATTATTAATAATAGACCAAGCTCTATATAAGGTTTCTAGTAAAATAATACGAACTAAGGGATGGGGAAGAGTAAGTTTTGATAAAGACCAACGTTCATCACATAATTTAAGTATTTCTTGAGTGAGTCCTTCAGGACCACCGATTATAAAGCAGAGATGGCTACTTGTCTGTTGCAATTGAGATATCTTAATTGCTAACTCTTCACTGCTAAATGCCTTACCTTCAATTTCGAGGGCGATAATTCGTGCATTATTGGGTAGGGCCTCTTTAATAAGCGCAGATTCTTTTTCTAATATCCGAGATAGGTCCGATGATTTACTGCGTCGAATTAAAGGTATTTCTATTATTTTAAGTTGAACACCATCATTTAATCGTTTGGCATATTCATTTGAGCCTTGGGTAACCCAGTCTGGCATTTTATTGCCTAAAGTAATGATGGTGATTTTTAACATAACGATTGAGTAAAATATTTAATTTTCGGGATGTTCTTCCCACAGACCTTCTAGATTATAGTATTGTCTATATTCAGGTTGCATAACATGAATGATAAAGTCATTAAAATCAATAAGCACCCAATCACCGGTTTCTAGACCAGTGCAATTGATCGCTGGCGAACCCGCAGCTTTCATATCTTCCATGACTTTTTGTGCAATTGCTTTAACATGTCTAGAGGAGCGTCCTGAAGCAATAATCATATAGTCTGTAATTGTTGTTTGTTTTTTAACATCAATTACTTTAACGTCGATTGCCTGATTATCATCAAGCAGCTGTAAGAGTTTCGTTAACATTGGGTTTTTATCTGACATAAATAAGCTAACAATTATAAAAGGCGCTGAATAATAACAGTATTTTGCCTATATAAAAAGAGCTATAATGAATACACTCAATTCATTTAATGGCAAAATACTGGTTTGATAAAAAATATATCAAAAAATCAATAAGATATATTTTTATCGGTTTGCATAGAGAACATGGGCTCCAAGACTGAGTCTGGATAATCATTTAAACGAACATGAGTTAATAAAAATTTAATCACAGCAAATAAAATCAGACAGCATAGAGCTGCAATAAATAGTATTCCTAATTGTTGAGTAAATGCCGCGGCATAAAGCGTTTTCAATACAGCAATATTGGTTTCGCCTGAAGGAATCGCTGTTAGTGAAGCCAGTTTGCCTGATAAAAATCCCCCAATTCCAAGAGAAACAAAAAAGATACCCATTAAGGTGCTTACTTTGTTTTTATCTGCAAGAAGTGTAATTGCAGATAATCCAACTGGAGATAAAAGCAGCTCAGCTAATGAAAACATTAAATAAGCTGGAATGATTAAAAGGGGCGAGAGCAGGGTGCCTTTATCAGTAAAATTACTGACAAAAGCAATAACAGCATATGCTGCAGTTGTAATAAATATTGCGAGTAGAAATTTTTTCCCAATACTTAATCCGCGCTCAACGATGTTAAGTTTGGGGTTTTTCTTTGCTAGAAAGTAACCGATAAGTAACATGCCCACGCTTTGAATAGTTACATAATAAGGTGCTGGAAATTGAATGCCGCAAAAAGTTGGTTCAACAACGCGTGAAATAAACAGGGTCAGTGACATAAACATTTGAAAGTAAAAAGACCAAAATACTACTGAAATGATACATAACAAGCCAATTACTAGAGTTTTTCGCGATTGATTGGCATTTTCTCTACTGACAGAATATAAAATGTATCCAGCTGAAAACAATACAACAAGTCCAAATATAAGATTCGCTAATTGAGGGGAGTTTAAAATATAGAACGATAAGGACCATAAAAATATCATTAGGAACATGGCCACAAAAATCTTTTTATATTGAAAAACAAAAGGATTATAGTCTTTGATATTGTATTTTTTGATGCCATATAAAAAAACGCCAAAAGCGACGATCATGCCGATTGCAGCGCTTGTGAATGAGGCAATCCAACCCAGGTGCTCATTTAAAATACTAGGTAGCGTGGTTCCTAAAATGATACCTGTAGTAATTCCCATATAAAAAATTGTAAAGCCACTTTCACGACGTGCAGAACCCATAAGATATTCATTTCCTAAAAGAGATGAAATATTGGGCTTTAAAAGCCCTGTTCCTACGGCAATTGCAGCAAGAGCTGCTGTAAGTACAGTTGTGCTATCTACTAGTGATAGAACACAGTAGCTTGCAAAGAGCACAACTGCACCGAGTAAAACAGCGCGTTTTTGACCTATTAATTTATCCGCAATCCACCCGCCTACTACCGGTGAAAGATAAGTCAATGCAGTGAATGACCCAACCAAAGCATACACTTGTTTGTCTGGCCATTTGAAATGTAAGGCTAAATAAAGTGCTAAAAGTGATTGCACTACATAAAAACCATATCGTTCCCACATTTCAGTTGCGAAAAAAATACGGAGTGACTTTGGGTGTTTTTCAGAGTTGGTATGCACTTTATTTAAATCGATAAGTAAACATGGACCAATTATAACATAGTAATGTAGTCTAGCATAGACAATCTGTTTTCTTATAGGACATGTTGAGTTAAAATTGTCGTTACTGAGATCAGGTTGCACGATTATTATAGAATATTCATAAAAGAGTCAAAAGGATATATCGCTTACATCCAGTTATCAAAATTGATATCTATGCTCTGAAAAAGCTCTGGTGTATGATGCTTCTATTTTTAGTTCGCTATGGAGAATTTTTAATGGAAGAATTTAAGACAAAGCGTGTAATTAGAGCAAGTCAAGGCAGCGAAAAACAAGCTAAAAGTTGGCTTACTGAAGCAGCACTTCGTATGTTGTGCAATAATCTTGATCCAAATGTAGCAGAAGATCCAGATTCTCTAATCGTTTATGGTGGTTTGGGGAAGGCTGCCCGCAATTGGGAATGCTTTAATAAAATTGTAGAAGTACTAAAAACATTAAATGATCAGCAGACGCTATTAATTCAATCAGGAAAACCTGTTGGTGTTTTTACCACTCATGAGGATGCTCCTCGTGTCCTTATTGCTAATTCTAATCTGGTTCCGCGCTGGGCTACTTGGGAACATTTTAATGAATTAGATAAAAAAGGTTTGATGATGTATGGCCAGATGACTGCCGGAAGCTGGATTTATATAGGTTCACAAGGTATTGTTCAAGGGACTTATGAAACTTTTGTGTCTGCAGCTCAAAAACACTACGAGGGGAGTTTGGAAGGACGTTGGATATTAACTGGTGGCTTAGGAGGAATGGGAGGAGCGCAAACTTTAGCGGGTACGATGGCAGGCGCGAGTGTTTTAGCCGTTGAATGTGATATGTCACGAATAGAAAAACGCATTAATACAAAATACTTGGATTGTTATACAACAGATTTAGATGAAGCTTTAGCCTGGATAAATGAATCCTGTCAAAAGAAAAGTCCTCTATCAGTTGCTGTTTTAGGAAATGCTGCTGAAATTTTTCCACAGTTGATTCAACGAGGAGCTTCTCCCGCCTTAGTCACCGACCAAACCAGCGCTCATGATCCTTTAAACGGATATCTTCCTGCGGGATGGACATTAGAGCAAGCAACAAAAATGCGTAAGACTGCACCTGAAGAGGTTGTTGCTGCAGCGAAAAAATCCATGGCCCTACAGGTTCATGCAATGCTTGAATTTCAAAAAAGAGGAATTCCTGTTTTTGATTATGGCAATAATATAAGGCAAATGGCTTTTGAAGCAGGAGAAAAAGACGCCTTTAAATTTGAAGGTTTTGTTCCTGCGTACATTCGACCTTTATTTTGTGAAGGTATTGGACCGTTTAGGTGGGTTGCTTTATCAGGAGATCCTGAAGATATTTATGCCACCGATGAAATGGTTAAAAAATTAATTCCAGACAATAAACATCTGCATAATTGGCTGGATATGGCGAAGAAGAAAATTGCATTTCAGGGTTTACCTGCACGGATATGCTGGGTTGGATTAAAAGACCGAGCCCGTTTAGCTTTAGCTTTTAATGAAATGGTTCGCAATGGTGACGTCAAAGCTCCTATTGTAATCGGGCGGGATCATTTGGACTCAGGTTCAGTAGCAAGCCCTAATCGCGAAACTGAGGGTATGATGGATGGAAGTGATGCCGTTTCTGACTGGCCATTACTTAATGCGTTATTAAATTGTGCAAGTGGTGCTACCTGGGTTAGCATCCATCATGGTGGTGGAGTAGGTATGGGATTTTCACAACATGCAGGTGTTGTGATTGTTGCTGATGGCACTGAAAAAGCCGCACAACGCCTTGCAAGAGTACTTCATAATGATCCTGCAACCGGAGTGATGCGGCATGCAGATGCCGGGTATGAGCTTGCAAAAAAATGCGCTAAGGAAAACTCACTTTGGTTACCTATGGAATCCTAGAATAGATTCGTAGTTGGGTTTTGTCCCAATAAAAGATCTTAGTTTGAGTTGTGTACTCTGGATGGGGCAAAAACCCAACCTATTTTTAAGGAGGTAAATTAATGCAAGAGTCTTTTATTCTTCAACCAGGTGAATTGAACTTGCATTCAATCAAAGAGATTTTAGCAAAACAATTAACTTGTGTTCTTGCTAAAGAGGCATTTGAGCGGATTCATGCATCACATCAAACAGTTAAAAAAGTAATTCTCGACAAAAAAACGGTATATGGCATCAATACTGGTTTTGGGTCTTTAGCAAATCAGACAATTTCAGAAGAAAATCTGAAACAATTGCAACGAAATATCGTACTTTCTCATGCTTGTGGCACAGGGAAACTATTATCAGATGAAATTGTTGCTTTAATATTATTGCTTAAAATAAATAATCTAGCTCAAGGATATTCCGGAGTTCGTCTAGAGCTGATTGAAGCATTAATCTCTTTATTTAATCATAAAGTATATCCTTGCATTCCAGCAAAAGGATCAGTAGGTGCTTCTGGCGATTTGGCTCCTTTAGCCCATTTATCTTTACCTTTACTGGGTGTGGGGGATGTGCGATATCAAGGAATAGTCATCAGCGCACTTGAAGGATTAAACATTGCGGGTTTAAAACCAATTGAATTAGAGGCTAAAGAGGGTCTTGCTTTGCTTAATGGACTGCAAACCTCTACTGCAATTGCTTTAAATGCTTTATTTACGACAGAAAAGTTATTTGAAACGGCACTTATTGCTGGGGCTTTATCCGTTGATGCGGCTAATGGTAGTGATGTGCCATTTGACGATCGCATTCAAAAAGTACGAGGACATGAGGCACAGAGAAATGTTGCAGCATATTATAGGGAGTTATTAGCTGGAAGCGAGATTCGCGAGGCCCATCGCCATTGCTCTCGTGTTCAAGATCCTTATTCGTTAAGATGCCAACCCCAAATTATGGGAGCAATAATGCATCAAATACGATTTGTAAGAGAGACGTTAGAGGTTGAAGTTAATGCGATTTCTGATAATCCGCTTGTGTTTAGCGAGCAAGAGCAAATAATTTCAGGAGGTAATTTCCACGGGGAAATAGTTGCTATGGCGGCTGATAATCTTGCTTTGGCTATAGCTGAGATAGGAGCGAGTGCTGAACGACGTATTGCATTACTAATTGATAAAAATTTCAGCAGATTACCTGCATTTTTAACTAAAGAAAGTGGTTTAAATTCGGGATTTATGATTGCCCATGTTACGGCAGCTGCCTGTGCAAGTGAAAATAAAGCACTAGCTCACCCACACTCAGTAGATAGTCTTCCAACTTCCGCAAATCAAGAAGATCATGTATCCATGGCAACCAGTGCTGCACGTCGTTTACATGAAATGAATGATAATACTGCAACGATTTTAGCTATTGAATTATTAGCGGCGGCACAGGGATTTGAATTTCATAAACCATTAAAATCATCAGTATTATTAGAAGAAATTTATCAGCAGATTCGTTCCCATGTAGCCGCTTATGATACCGATCGATATTTCGCGCCTGACATTGCTATAATCAAGCAGCAAATCCTAAATGATAAATTTGTTACTCCATTTTTCCATTTATGGAATAAAGATTAGGAATAAAAGTGACTATTGAAATTTATACCGATGGAGCATGTAAAGGAAACCCAGGGCCGGGTGGTTGGGGTGTTTTGCTTCGTTATAAAGGACAAGAAAAAACCTTATATGGTGGGGAAGCGCATACTACAAATAATCGCATGGAGCTTATGGCCGCAATTAAAGGCTTGGAAGCCTTAAAGCGCCCCTGTTCAGTTGATCTGTATACCGATTCGCAATATCTAAGACAAGGAATGACTGAGTGGCTGCCTAACTGGAAAATAAAGGGTTGGCGAAACTCCAAAAAGGAGCCTGTCAAGAATGCAGATCTTTGGAAAATATTAGATATATTAGCTTCTCGTCACCAAATAAAATGGCATTGGGTAAAAGGGCATTCTGGTCATGTAGAAAATGATTTGGTAGATGCTTTGGCAAATCAGGCGATTGAAGAATTAAGCGAGTAAAAGATGCGTCAGATTATTTTAGATACAGAAACTACTGGTATAGGGCCAGAGCACGGACATCGTGTCATCGAGATAGGCTGTGTGGAGTTAGTTGAAAGAAAATTAACTGGGAAACATTTCCATGTTTATCTCAATCCTCAGCGACAGGTTGATGAGGGTGCTTTTCGTGTTCATGGAATAAGTGATGAGTTTTTGCAAGACAAACCACTATTTGAAGAAAAAGCTGAAGAGTTTTGGCAGTTTATTGTTGGGGCTGAATTAATAATTCATAATGCCCCTTTCGATGTTGGATTTTTAAATTCAGAGCTAAAGCTGATTAAATGGAACAAAAAACTTGAGGATTATTGTAATATTGTTGATACATTAGTTTTGGCACGTGAAAAATATCCTGGACAGCGAAATAGTTTAGATGCTTTATGCAAACGATTCGGCATAGATCACTTTAACCGTGAACTTCATGGTGCTTTGCTGGATGCGGAGATCCTGGCATATGTTTATCTGGCAATGACTGGCGGTCAAACCAGTTTATTTGCAGAAGTTGAAGAATCTTCCATTCATGCCAAAGTCAAAACTCAAGAAATTGCTGTACTTCAATTAGAAAATCCTGTTGTTTTACCTGCAGAACCAGAGGAACTTGAACTTCATAAAGCTTTTGTTGAGTTTCTGAGTAAGAAATCAGGAGTTAATCATTGGGATCAAAACTGATAAATATAATAAACTGACAGATACTAGGTCCAATTAGGACCAGGTATCCATCATTCTTTATTTATTTTAATTTCTATTGGCTTTTGGGAATTAGGTATTTTATCGCAAAATCTTTACCAATACATTCTCCAAGCGCTTTTCCCCAAATCCCAGCATTATCACTGTTGATTTTATCAGGAATAGTACTATAAAGTTCTTGCTGACATTTACTGACGCTATCTGGAATCTTTGCAGCACATTGTTCATAAGTCATTTTGATTTCATCAAGCCGCTTTTTTAGCTGAGGATCATTTTCAAATCCTTTGCAGATGAGATCAGGCAATAATGGGGTAACTGATTTTAACCAACTGTCTTTTGATATATCAATTGGATTATTAGATGTATTATTATTGGAAGAGACATCTCCGGCACTAGTACTACTGGATGTATCTTCAGCATTTATTGTGAAAGAAATAAATGTACTACCTAACAAAATGTACAATCCTGTAAGCAAATTTTTATTCATGATTGAATACCTATTAATATCCCTCCATTAAATAGTAGAACAAATAATTCTACTTTGCTTAAAAATAATTTGTATTGATTAAATAATGAACTAGAATTAAGGTGAAGATGGATAAATCATTAGGAAATATTATGGAAAAACAAAGTTCTATTTTATTATCATTAGTTTATTTTTTATTTATTCCTCTATTTGCTTTTCTTTTTTGTTCTTCCGCTGCTTTAGCAAACACCTTTGTTTTCAATCCCAATACCTTGACATGGAAGGCTATAGATTCAAATGGCAAAGTTGTGCGTATAGGAAAAGGATCTGGTGGTAAAAAATATTGCCCGGACATCCATAGGGGATGTAAAACACCAAGTGGTGTTTTTACAGTATGGAGTAAGGGAGGACCTGGATGTGTTTCGAGTCGTTATCCTGTAGGACGCGGTGGCTCGCCAATGCCATATTGTATGTTCTTTACTAAATATTATGCAGTACACGGTTCTTATGAAGTCCCTAATTATAATGCGAGCCATGGCTGTATTCGGGTACATCCAGCTGATGCTAAATGGCTAAGCAAAAATTTTATTAAAATAGGAACTAAGGTTGTTGTTAAACCTTACTGATTCTGCAAGCGCAGGTAACGAGGCAAAATATATTTTGCTTCGTTACGCCAAAATGATACTGAGTATTATTAATTAATAATCATCCTCATCATCAATACTAAATGATGAACCGCATCCGCAAGTAGTTTTTGCGTTTGGATTACGAATGACAAACTGCTCACCTTGAATGCCTTGGACATAATCAATTTCAGCATCATGCAAATATTGATAACTCATTGAGTCAACTAGAAGTTTTACTGAGGAGACACCATCTGAACATTGCTGAACAACTACAGTATCATCTTCGTTGATTTCTTCATCAAAACTAAATCCATACTGGAACCCAGAACAGCCTCCACCTGTAATTGAGACGCGGAGATTCAAGTTTAAATTATCTTCTTCTTTTATTAGCTCTGCCACTTTATCTGCTGCACTAACAGAGAAGTGGATGTTGCTGGCAGTAGGGGATATATCAATAGCAGCCATTTTAACTCCCGTTGTATCATATAAATTATAATGCAATTATCGAATAATTTGTTCAATTGTAGCACCACCCAGACATTGGTTTTTATCATAAAAAACTACATATTGTCCTGGGGTAACTGCTCTTTGTGGATTTGAAAACATCACATAATGCTGATTATCATTCAGAGGTGAAATGATGCAGCCTTGTTCTGCTTGTCTGTATCGTGTTTTGGCGTAACAGGTAAGTGGCAAATTATCCTTACAATCAGCTAACCAATGAATTGGGCTACAAATCAGTCCTTGTGCATAGAGCATGGGATGTTGACTGCCTTGAGCCACATATAAAGTGTTAGTAGATACTTCTTTATCGACCACATACCAAGGATCATCGGTTGAGTTTTGTAAACCACCAATACCCAGCCCCTGGCGTTGACCTAAAGTGTAAAACATTAATCCATCATGTGATCCTAGAACTTTGCCATCAGTGCTTTTGATTTCACCAGGTCTAGCCAGAATGAACTCTTTTAGAAAAGATTTAAAACGTTTTTCACCAATAAAACAAATTCCAGTTGAATCTTTTTTTGCTTGAGTAACTAAACCCAAATTTTTAGCGAACGCTCTAATTTCTGGTTTTGTATAATCGCCAATTGGAAATAGGGTTTTTGCTAAAGCTTTAGGATCTACCGCATGAAGGAAATAGGTTTGGTCTTTATCACGATCTTTCGCTTTGTATAAAAATCCTACTTCTCCTGCTATTTTATTTTTAGCATAATGGCCTGTTGCAATATAGTCAGCTCCAAGTGTTAATGCATGGTTTAAGAAAGCATTAAATTTGATTTCTTTATTGCACAATACGTCAGGATTAGGAGTTCTCCCTTTTTCATACTCACTTAAAAAATGGGTGAACACTCTTTGCCAATATTCTTCAGAAAAATTAACAGTATGCAGCGGTATATGTAATTGATTACATACGGCCTGAGCATCTGCAAGGTCTTGGGCTGCGGGGCAGAATCCGTCTTTATCGTCTTGTTCCCAGTTCTTCATGAACAAGCCTTCGACTTGATAACCTGCTTCTTGCAATAACCATGCTGCAACGGATGAGTCAACGCCGCCAGACATTCCAACAATAACTTTAGCTTTCATAAAATTAAGATACCGCTTAATATTCTATGTTTCAAAATCATAGCCGGGGTTTCGCTGCGATACACCCCAGCTATGATTTTGATGACATTATTAAAAAAATATAACTCTTTAGGATACGACAATAATGCTGCACTTACAAGAAATGGTTAAACAAGGCCAACAAACTAAAATGGTGACACTGAGTGAGCGCTTACCTAATTATATTACCTCTTCCTGTCAGTTGGATGTTACTTATCATGTTGAAGCTAAAGAAGATTTTTATTTAATTCATCTTCATGTTAAGGGGCAGTTACCCATTCAATGCCAGCGTTGTCTGGACGAATTTAATTTTCCGTATGATAATATTACTGTGATTGCTGTATGTCGAAATGATGAAAGGGCAGAACAGATATTAGAACATTACGAATGTATTGTTTCTGAAAATTTGCAGGTTAGTTTGGAAGATATACTAATTGATGAATTACATCTCTACGCGCCACAATTTCATCCAAAAATTGATGATTGCAGCAATGAAGTTAATCAAATTTTAGTGGGAAAAAATGAATTTTATTGAAATTTTATCTAATTAACACTAATATTCCCGCTTTATGAATGCAATTTGTTTAGGAGTAATACAATGGCTGTACAACAAAATAAAAAGTCACGCTCACGTCGTGATATGCGTCGTTCGCATGATGCTTTGACCAAGCCAACACTGTCTGTTGATGAAACTACCGGTGAAACTCATCTTCGTCATCATATGACACCAGATGGTTATTATCGTGGTAGAAAAATAATTGACACTGATACTGTTTACGAACAAGAGTAATTTTCTTGAAAAATATCACCATTGCAATTGATGCGATGGGTGGGGATCATGGTTTAAATGTTGTGATTCCTGCCTGTATTCGTGCAGCAAAGAATGATCCTGATTTGAAACTTATTCTTGTCGGAGTTCATGACAAGATTAGTGCTATTCTAAAAAAACAGGGTGTAGCGTCTTCAAATCAATTTTCCATAGTTCATGCTTCTGAAGTAGTAACTATGGATGAGTTGCCTTCGCATGCTTTGCGAAATAAAAAAGATTCTTCCATGCGTGTAGCCATTAATTTGGTGAAAGAAGGCATGGCTCAAGCTTGTGTTAGTGCTGGGAATACTGGTGCTTTAATGGCTACGGCACGTTATGTTTTAAAGACGCTGCCTGGAATCGATAGGCCCGCAATTGTTTCCGAGCTACCAACTATGAAAGGTAGGACATGGGTGATTGATTTGGGTGCTAATGTTGATTCGTGTGCAGAACATTTATTTCAGTTTGCTGTTATGGGATCTGCATTAGTACAAGCTGTAGCGAATAAGCCTAAACCTAAAATCGCCTTATTGAATATTGGCGTGGAAGAAATGAAGGGAAATGATCAAGTAAAACGCACAGCTCACATGCTTGCCGAATGCGAGATTATGAACTATGTTGGTTATGTAGAAGGTGATCATTTTTATACCGGAGATGTGGATCTGGTTGTTTGTGATGGTTTTGTGGGGAATGTAGCCTTAAAAGCAAGTGAAGGTCTTGCCAAGTTGTTTGTAAGTTTACTCATGGAGTCATTTAGCAGAAGCTGGTATACCAAACTTTCTGCGTTAATTGCGCGTCCAGCATTAAAACATCTTAAGAAGCGCTTTGATCCTTCTCGTTATAATGGCGCAAGTATGCTCGGTTTAAATGGTATTGTAGTAAAAAGCCATGGTGGTGCTAATGAATTAGGATTTCAACATGCTATTGAACAAGCAGTTCTTGAGGCTAAAAATAACGTAGTAGATTTAGTACGTGTCCAAATAAATGATTTTATAAATCAGGGATTGCTGTTATGAATAATGCTGTAATACGTGGTACCGGAAGTTATATTCCTGAAAAACAACTTACCAATCTTGAACTAGAGTCAATGTTGGACACTACTGATGAGTGGATTGTTACCAGAACCGGCATCAGCAGCCGTAGCGTCGCGCAACCTTACGAAACAACCTCGTATATGGCTTCCAAAGCTGCTGAGCAGGCGTTAATCTCCTCAGGCTTGAATGCTGATGAAATCGATTTGATATTGGTTGCTACATGTACTCCGGATCATTTTTTTCCTGGAGTTGCTTGCTATGTTCAACATGCTTTAAAAATTAAGCGACCTATTCCTGCTTTTGATGTTGGTGCAGCATGTAGTGGTTTTGTATACGTGATGGATATTGCAAAACAGTATATTACATCCGGTGCAGCAAAAAATGTTCTCGTCATCGGTAGTGAAAGCATGTCCAGAGCAGTAGATTGGACTGATCGATCAACCTGTGTTTTATTTGGCGATGGCGCTGGAGCAGTGGTTTTAAGTGCCAGTGATAAACAAGGTATTATGGGAAGTGTATTACATGCTTCTTATGATGCTGAAAAATTATTAAATCTTAGTAACGCAACATTTGATAATCAACGTGCAACGATTAGTATGCGAGGTAATGAAGTATTTAAAATTGCCGTCAAAATTATGGGCGATGTTGTTGATGAAGTTCTAGAGATGAGCCATTTGAAAAAATCTGATATTCAATGGTTAATTCCTCATCAAGCAAATATGCGTATCATTCAGGCCATTGCTAAAAAGCTTGACCTTCCTATGTCACAAGTGATTGTTACTATCGGTAGCCAAGGTAATACTTCGGCTGCATCTATTCCCTTGGCTTTGGATCATTCTATTCGGACCAATCAGATTAAAAGAGATGAGTTGTTATTGATTGAGTCTTTCGGTGGTGGAATGACTTGGGGAGCTATGGTAATTCGTTATTAATAATTTACTTGATTCAACTTTTTGAATTAAATTTTTAGTTCGGAGCTATTTTTAAATGGTAAAAACCGCATTTGTATTTCCTGGGCAAGGTTCACAATCAGTTGGTATGTTGGCTGATTTTGAGTTGCAATATCCTATTATTGTAAAAACTTTTGCAGAGGCATCAGAAGCAGTAGGTTATGATTTATGGAAACTTGTGCAACATGGGCCGGAAGAAAAACTAAATCAAACAGAGCATACACAAGTTGCGATGCTTACTGCTGATGTGGCTGTATATAGAGTATTGATGCAACAAGGTGTTGCCAAGCCTATTCTTATGGCTGGCCATAGCCTGGGTGAATATGCTGCATTGGTTTGCGCTGACGCACTGTCATTATTTGATGCCGCATGTTTAGTAGCTCGGCGAGGACAGTTAATGCAAAATGCAATACCTTTGGGCATGGGGGCTATGGCTGCAATTGTGGGTTTAACTGATGAACAAGTAAAAGCTCTATGTGAGCAAGCCAGCCAAGAACATGAGGTTGTAACGCCAGCCAATTATAACGCAATTGGACAAGTTGTTGTTGCGGGACATACTCCAGCCGTTACGCGAATACTAGAATTAGCTGAGGAGGCTGGTGCTCGTCTGGCTAAAGTAATTCCAGTTAGTGTTCCATGTCATTGTCCCTTACTATCTGAAGCAGCAGCATCCTTTGCTGAATATTTGGCTAAAATCGAATTTAAAAACACAAAAACAGATGTAGTAAGTAACGTTGATTTAAGCATTTATCATTCTGTTCAGCACATACGTGAAAAGTTAAAAGAACAATTATATAGCCCTGTTCGTTGGGTTGAAACAATCCAGCTCTTTAAAAATAATGGAATAGAACTTGTTTTAGAGTGCGGACCAGGAAAAGTATTGGGCGGCTTAATTAAAAGAATAGACAGAAGTTTAAATACTATTAGTGTTTACGATACTATTAGTCTGGATCAGGTTGAAGAGCAATTTGCCTAGTTTGTCCAAAGATACAACCTAAAAAATAAACATTTTCTATTGAGGAAATACATGATGAGTCTAGAGGGAAAGATTGCCTTGGTTACAGGTGCAAGCCGAGGAATAGGTCAGGCTATAGCCCTTAAATTGGCGCAGCAAGGTGCTTTTGTATTTGGTACAGCTACTACAGAACAAGGTGCTCAATCGATTAATGCCTATTTTGAAAAAGAAAAACTATCTGGAAAAGGATTGGTTCTTGACGTTACAAATTCGGAGCAAATAGAGCAAGTTATAGGTGAGTTGACTCATGAGAATCAATCTCCGTCAATATTAGTTAATAATGCCGGGATAACATCAGATAATTTATTACTGCGTATGGATGATGAAGAGTGGTATAAAGTAATCGAAACAAATTTGAATTCAATATACAAAGTGTCTAAAATTTGTATAAAGCCTATGTTTAGAGCACGATGGGGACGTATAATTTCTATTGGATCAGTGGTGGGTTCAAGTGGAAATTCTGGTCAGGTGAATTATACTGCAGCGAAAGCAGGTATTGTTGGTTTCAGTAAGTCTTTAGCTCAAGAAGTTGGGAGCCGAGGAATTACTGTTAATGTTGTTGCACCTGGTTTTATTGATACAGATATGACCGCTGCTTTACCTGACATGGTAAAGGACGAAATGTTAAAGAGAATTCCTATGCGTAAGCTAGGAGAACCCAAGGATATAGCTGAAGCAGTAGCATTTTTGGCATCAGACAGTGCTAAATATATCACAGGTGAAACAATTCATGTCAATGGCGGTATGTATATGGACTAAATGCACTTGCGTTATCTGTATAAATGAATAAACTATACCACTTCCATTTAACTTTGGTTGTTTGGGATTACTAAAAATATAAGTGATTGATTAGGTTAAAAATGTATTTAGGTTTATTGACCAAGTAAAAAAAATTAAGTGGAAGTAGTATATTAAATAATCCGAAGTTTTTTTAAATTTCTATCAACCGAAAGAGGAAAATCAAGTTATGAGTACAGTTGAAGAGCGTGTTCGCAAAATTGTTGTTGAACAACTAGGCGTTAAAGAAGAAGAGTTAAAGAATGATGCATCATTTGTTGATGATTTAGGTGCTGATTCTTTAGATACTGTGGAATTGGTTATGGCTCTTGAAGAAGAATTTGAAACAGAAATTCCTGATGAGAAAGCTGAAAAAATTACCACGATTCAAGAAGCGATTGATTATATTGAATCTAATTTAAATAAAGAAGAAGCATAACTATTTGCTTTTATCTCTTTCTCTCCCTCTTGCATGTGGGAGAGAAATGGGAGTGTTTTGCGAGGAGCTTTCATTGAATAAGCGGCGTATAGTGATTACTGGTATGGGTATGGTTACCCCTGTCGGTCTTAATGTAGAAGAAACTTGGCGAAATATATTAGCTGGTGTAAGTGGTGTTGTTTTGGCAGATGAGTTTGATGCCAACGAATACAGCTCTCGCATCTGGGCTAAGGTTAAGAATTTTAATATTGAGAACTACGTTGCGCTTAAAGATGCGCGTAAAATGGATTTATTTACCCAATATGGTATTGCTGCAGCTGATGAAGCAATGCTTGATTCGGGATTGAAGATTGACGCAAATCTATCAAATCGTATTGGTGTAGCTGTGGGTGCGGGTATTGGTGGCATCCAGACAATTACCAATAACCAGGATAAACTGATGGCGGGTGGTCCACGAAAGGTTTCTCCATTTTTTATTCCGGCAGGTATCATAAATATGGTTGCTGGACAGATTTCAATTCGACATAAGCTTAAAGGCCCCAATGTTTCTGTTGTTACTGCCTGCACTACTGGCACACATAATATTGGTCTAGCTGCACGAATGATTGCTTATGGTGATGCTGATGTTATGTTATGTGGTGGGGCTGAAATGACCTTAACCCCGCTGTGCTTGGCAGGATTTTCTGCTGTGCGATCTCTATCTAAACGTAATGATGAACCTGAAAAAGCATCAAGACCTTTTGATAAAGATAGAGATGGTTTTGTTATGGGTGAAGGGGCAGGTGTTCTTGTGATAGAAGAGTATGAACATGCCAAAGCTCGTGGTGCAAAAATTTATGCTGAACTTGTAGGGTTTGGTATGTCTGGTGATGCTTATCATATCACTGCTCCTGATGATGATGCTGATGGTGCTGCTCGTGCAATGGAAGCAGCCATACATGACGCAGGTATCGATCCAGAACAAGTTGATTATATCAATGCACATGGCACTTCGACCTATCTTAATGATTTAAATGAAACAAAAGCGATTAAGCGCATATTTAAACAACATGCGTATGATTTAGCAGTCAGTTCTACAAAATCAATGACCGGTCATTTATTGGGGGCTGCAGGTGCTGTAGAAGCAATATTTAGTATTTTAGCAATTAGAGATCAAATTGCTCCACCAACTATTAATTTGGATAATCCAGATGAGGGATGTGATTTGAATTATGTACCCTACACACCCCAAAAACGATCTATTAATTATGTTCTGAGTAACTCACTCGGTTTTGGTGGAACAAATGGCAGCTTATTATTCAAGCGTGTATAAATGACATTTCCAAGACATAAAAAACTGGTACTTTATGTTCTAATGTTTTTTATGTCTTTTTTTATTTTCTTTTTGATTACCTATTTTCAAATTACTAAACCTATTGTTCCCATGCAGGGTTCTCCGGTCATTATCACTCTTGACCGAACTGCTACGGCCTCACAATTTGTAAAAATATTAAAAGATAAAAATTTAATACGTTCAGACAAAATGCTTCTAACGATGATTCGTTTTTCAGGATTGTCCTCTCAACTCAAAGCTGGTGTATATCAAATACAGCCAGGTGAAACTGCGATGCAGTTAGTGCATCGAGTTGTAGCAGGAGATGTCTTAACGCAAAATTTTACAATTATTGCAGGGACCACCCAGCAGAAAATATCCCAAGATTTACTAAAAGCAGCTTATTTGAATTATCGACCAGAGGATTGGAATTCTATTAAAGATAATCATCCAAATGCTGAAGGATTATTGCTTGCTGATACCTATCAATATCGCGGTGGTAGTACTGGTAAAAGTTTATTAGAGCATGCCCATCGTAACTTAGTTAATTATTTGACTATGAGTTGGGTCAATAGAGCACCTAACTTGCCCTATAAAAATCCATATGAATTGCTAATAGCAGCCTCAATAATTGAAAAAGAAACTGCTATTCCACAAGAGCGTAAGCTGATTTCTGGTGTCATGCTCAACCGTTTAAATAAAAATATGCCTTTACAGATGGATCCCACGGTCATTTATGGTTTAGGGGCTGCATATACGGGAAAATTATCTCATGACGATTTACTAATCGATACACCTTATAACTCATACCACTATAGAGGATTGCCTCCAACACCTATTGCCATGGTTGGCAAAGAATCATTAGATGCTGCAGCCCATCCTCAATTATCTAATTATTTATATTTTGTTGCTAAAGGGGATGGAACTCATCAGTTCTCAGAAACTTACCAGCAACAAAAACAAGCAATTAATCAATATAAACGGAAGGATTTCTGATGTTGTTTTCAACCGGGAAGTTAATTGTTATTGAAGGGTTGGAGGGGGCTGGTAAGTCCACTGCAATAAATACGGTTATAGATCTGCTTGAAAAGAAACATATCAAAACCCTAACAACCCGGGAGCCTGGTGGAACAGTAATAGGTGAGATTTTACGTGATCTGATTAAAAATCCAGAATATAGGGATACTTTGGATGATCGAAGCGAATTGCTATTACTCTATACAGCCAGAATTCAGCTTCTCGAAGAAGTTATTAAGCCTTCATTACGTCAAGGAATTTGGGTTATTGCAGACCGATTTGAACTATCAACCATGGCTTATCAAGGTGGTGGAAGAGGATTAGATCAGGAGGTGATTAATCAATTATCTTCTTTTGCTCTGAAGGGATTTAAACCGGATTTGACTTTATATTTGGATATAAGCCCTGAAGAAGGAATGGCGCGAGTTAAATCTAGGGGTGAGGTTGACAGGATTGAGCAGCAATCGATTGATTTCTTTCATCGAGTCCATAAAAGCTATATTCAGCATGTTGAAATGAGTACTAATACGGTAACTATTGATGCGCGACGATCGTTACACGAAGTACAACAGGCTATTCAAAATGCAATGAATGAATTTATAGAGCAGCAGCAATGAGTCACATCAAGGAGCTGCAGAACCTTTCTTCACTTGATGAAAAGGATAGGTATCAATCACAGTGGGATCAGATTCAATTTGCATGGGCAAATCATCGTTTGCCTCAGTCGTTGTTATGTGTTGGATCATTTGATTATGCCTTTAAAGATTTTATCAGAAAATTATCTCAATTAATTTTCTGTAAAATGAAAGAAAATCAACCTTGTTTTCAATGTACTGATTGTCAAATGGTTGCTCGTGGTGAACATCCTGATGTGAAATGGGTTAAACCAGAAAAAAGTGGTGGACCAATTAAAATCGATCAAATCAGAGAATTACAAAGTTACGCCTATTTAACTCCCCAACGAGCCAAATTTCGTTTGATTGTGATTGAATCTGCCGAACGAATGAACACCGCGGCTGCAAACTCATTACTAAAAATTTTGGAAGAGCCTGCTCCGCAAACCATATTTTTACTTTTAGCCCAGCAATTAAGCACTTTATTACCTACAGTTTTAAGTAGATGTCAGATAGTACGTTTTGCTTCGCCTGATGATTTATTACTTATTAATTTTCTACGATTAGCGGAATATTTTCCCGAAGAATCCGAACAGACTTTGATTATTAAACAATCTGAATTTATTTTAGATGGCATAATTGCAGTAATGGAACAAAAGAAACATCCGAGTATGGTAGCCGCCCAATGGAGTCAGTTTGAATTTGGTGCATTACTGTGGCTTCTTTATTTAGTATATGCGCAAATACACGTGATGCAAATTAATGGGGCTGTAGCTACGGGACCAGCTATTTATCAACTAAATTATTTAATGTCTAAAATTGATTCCATAACGATTTTTTCTCAAATCGATAAAATAAATACATTACAACGAAAATTAAGCCATAATATGAATGTAAATCAAACTTTGGCATTAGAGGATTTATTACTAGGATTAAATAGCTAATCTAATGTTTTCCCATAAAAAACGTGATGAATATATTTTGTGATTTTTTATCGGAAATTCAGGATGTTTAAAGGAGATCTGTGATGGATACTATACAACAGATTAATTGCTCGTTTATTAATGAATCAGCGCTTTATATGGCTTATATGCCTTTTGTGAAAGGAGGTGGGCTATTTATCCGAACTAACACGAACTATGAGCTTGGTTCAATAGTTAAGCTCTTGATCAAATTAATGGATGAAGATGAGCTCTATGTAGTTGATGGTAAAATAGTTTGGATTACACCTAAAGGAGCCCAGGGTAATAAAGTGCCAGGAGTTGGCGTGCAATTTATTGGGGAAAATAGCCGTTATTTGTGTAATAAAATAGAGACCTATCTAGCAGGCATGCTAAAATCTTCTCAGTTAACAGATACAATGTAAATTAATTCAATGTAAGAAATAATTCCTATTATCTTATGCTGAATTGATCAATATTTTATGAGGTTATTCCATGTTAGTTGATTCACATTGTCATTTAAATTTTCTTGATTTATCTGATTTTAATAATGATATGGCTAATGTCTTAGCGCAAGCAAAAGAAAATGACGTGCAGCATTTTTTATGTGTTTGTGTTGAACTAAATGACTATCCCAAATTAGAACAACTTGCTGCAGAATACCCTAATATCAGTATTTCTGTTGGAGTCCATCCAAATACTGAAATGGAATATCCAGTTACGTCACAAATGTTATGTGATTTAGCCGCGAATCCAGCATGTATTGCAATAGGTGAAACAGGTTTGGATTATTATCGAACCCATACTGAGGAAGCGCAAGAGGTACAGCGTAACCTATTTAGACAGCATATAAAGGCTGCTTTAAAATCTTCGAAGCCATTGATTATTCATACCCGGCAAGCGGCAGAAGATACAATCGCATTAATGGCAGAGGAACATGCCCAACAAATTGGTGGCGTAATGCATTGTTTTGCTGAGAGCCTTGATATAGCACATAAAGCCATGGATTTGAATTTTTATATTTCCTTTTCAGGAATTGTTACCTTTAAAAACGCAACTGCACTTCAAGAGGTAGCACGGAAAGTGCCCTTGGATAGAATACTTATTGAAACGGATGCGCCTTATTTAGCCCCTGTACCATATCGTGGCAAACAAAATCATCCTGCTCTTGTGAAATATGTTGCCCAGGCGATAGCAGACCTTCGTAATATGTCATACGATGAGATAGCTGAAATTACCACAAATAACTTTTATACTTGTTTCAGATTGTAGGATATTTTTAGTTTGGATGAATTTTAGCCTGGGTGCAACGAAGCGGAATAGGGGTTGCTCTATTAAAAATTTCCTAGGTTCGCTGCGCCCAGGTTACAATCTACTCGTTCTAATATTATTTAGTGATGAAGTGAGGATTAATTAATGACTTTGTATATAGGTTTGATGTCTGGAACAAGTATGGATGGTATTGATGCCGCGCTTGTCGATATATCAAAAAATATACTAATTTGTGGAATCACTAAAAAATACAGTAAAGAAGTGAAAACACGTATTGATAAGCTGCTTTCTGGTGCGGATTTAAGTCTGGCTTCTATTTGCCAACTGAATACATTGATTGGAAGAGAGTTTGCATATGCAGTTAATGAATTATTGCAGAACGTAAAATTGTCAGCCAATGAAATTTGCGCCATAGGAAGTCATGGTCAAACAGTGTGTCATGATACCAATTGCAATATTCCATATACCTTACAGTTAGGATGTGCCCATACTATATCTGAATTAACTGGAATCACTGTTGTTGCAGATTTTAGGACTCGTGATTTAGTGTTAGGTGGGCAAGGAGCACCGTTCGCTCCTCTTTATCATCAGCAATTATTTAAAGATGTAAATAACTATATTGCTGTAGTAAATATAGGTGGCATCGCCAATATTACATTTATTAATGAAAGTGAACCAATTAAAGGTTGGGACATAGGACCTGGAAATTGTTTAATGGATGCTTGGATTATGAGACACCAAGGAGTAACTTATGATGCAGAGGGAGCATGGGCACAGCAGGGTGAAGTGATTGAACCTCTTCTAGAAACACTAATGTCTGATTCTTTCATTATTTCTTCAGCTCCAAAAAGCATAGGTAAAGAATATTTTTCTTTATCATGGCTAGAACGCTATTTAAAAGAAGGATATAGACCTGTAGATATACAAAAGACCCTGCTTGCATTTACGGCTAAAACAATTGCAGGAACAGTATTAAACGAACCAGGACATGTCAAAAAAATGTACTTGTGTGGTGGAGGTGCCCACAATCTTGTCTTATTACAAATGATTGCTCAATTATTGCCTCAGACCAGTGTAATGAGTATTGCTGAAGTAGGTATCAGTCCCGATTATTTGGAAGCGATGATGTTTGCCTGGTTTGCTGCTCAAACGATCAATCGAGTTCCAGTTGATTTAAGTACTATTACTGGCTCGCGACACCCTGCAATTTTGGGGGCAATCTATCCAGTAACAAAATAAGATAAATGAATAGCAAGCTTAGGTGCCATGCAGCAAAACTCAAGTTTAAACAAAGAACTTGCCTTATATTATCTTCTATATGTCTTTTATGTAACAAGAACGTATTGACAAAATAAATACGTATAGGCTTAAATGTGGAATTTCAAACGGAGTGACCTTAAATTGAGCGCACATTATTCAGATAAAACACATCAAGGAGCGAGCACGAATCTTGTAGCCGCTTATTTTATTTTCTTCCTTGCCGCATCTTTTTATTTATATGAATTTATTTTGCAAGTAGCGCCTAGCGTTATGGCTGAATCCATGATGAAAACTTTTGGGGTTACCGGTCAAGGGTTTGGCGTTATATCTGCTTTTTATTTTTATGCCTATGCTCCAACACAATTACCTGCGGGTGTGTTATATGATCGTTATGGTCCACGTAAACTCATGACTTTTGCAATTATCCTATGTGCGCTAGGGTCTGCTTTCTTTGCATCAACAGACAGTGTATTTACGGCGTGTATTGGAAGGTTTCTTATTGGAATTGGCTCGGCATTTTCATTTATTGGTGTCCTGGTCCTTTTATCACGTTGGTTTCCTCCTTATTATTTTGCCATTTTGGCAGGGGTCGCCCAATTGATGAGTTCAGTAGGTGCTATTTTTGGCGAAATGCCTCTTGCCTATTTAATTCAAGCTGTTGGATGGCGTAATGCAAGTTTCATTCTTTCAATTATTGGCTTTATTTTAGCAGCATTTTTTTGGTTGTATATCAGAGATTACCCCCACCAAAAGAGTCAATCAGTTCCTGAACATTACCTACGTGATGAATGGAAACGACTTCTTGCCGTATGCAAACATAGTTATACCTGGATAATAGGTTCTTATGCTTTTACGATCTGGGCTCCCATAGCAGTTTTTGCTGCACTCTGGGGTGTTCCATATTTACAAGAAAAACTCCAAATAAGCGTGGTTGCTGCTTCAGGACTATGCAGTATGATTTGGATTGGAATAGGTGTAGGGAGTCCTCTTTTAGGATGGTTCAGTGATAAAATTGAAAGTCGACGAATCGCTCTGATTATTAGTGCAGTTTTAGGTTTATTTGCAACATTGGTCCTATTGTATTTGCCTGGGTTATCTTATGGATGGACTCCTTTTATTCTCTTTGTGCTGGGTTTAGGAGCCGGTGGTCAAACGGTAAGTTTTGCAGTGGTCAAAGAAAATAACGCTCCCGATCTGGTTGGTACTGCTTCAGGTTTTAATAATCTTTCGGTAGTGATAGGTGGTGCAATATTCCAGCCATTAGTAGGTTACATATTACAGCATACTAACTTATGGCATGTTGTGAATGGGGCGCATGTATATAGTGTTGCAAGTTACCAAATTGCCTTAATCGTAATGCCAATATGCTTTTTAGCTAGTTTGCTTATTGCAGCCTTCTTACTTAAAGAGTCTCATCCAGCACATCAGAAGCATTAACGCTAATTGTTCCAACTCATCTTTTCAATAAGGAAAAAGATGAGTTGGTTTGTTCTCACGATCCTAACTGATGGTTACATAAAGGAATCAATAAGTCCGGGGTGGGTGTGTCCTTTTGATCTTTTGGTGTAAACCATAATAAAGCACATTTCTCTTTATAAAAAATAAAATGTGCTTCATTTAACCTACTTAAATATTTTTGCTTAGCATATGCCTCATAGCAGCTTTCATTGCGCGCTATCCGATAAAATTTTTCGTCAAAAGCAATTAACTTTGCGGCTAAAAATTTTGCTGCTTCTGAAGTATCCCAGGAACTGGATAGGATTGTAGTAATGTTATTAGGGTGAGTAAAAATATGATCCTCAAAAGAGTCAAATAGAATGTCCCATAAACTTAATGCTTCAAAAGGACCTTTAATTTGTGAGATTGTTTGCACAAATTGGCAAACCGTTGGAGCATGCAACTGCAAAATACCTTCTTTTCGTGCCTCTTCTAAAAGAAAAAACTGAATGGAGTGAGCCCATTTACCATGCTTGGGGCCCGCCCCCGCATCAGCGGATAAATAACCATTTTTTAGTAGAATGTTATTAAACAGGTCCGGTGTCAGCTCACCATACAAAACAGGAGTGTGTTTAGGATAGTGGAACTGTGGGCTGGTTTTAAATTCTTCACTAATCTCAAAAGAGTCGGGCCTATTAAAATGATTTTTGCTGCCCCATTCATCGAAAAATTGGCGTAAAGTTTTTGTTTCATGTTGGGTAAATGCAAAATAAGCTGTAACAAATTTTTTCAAGCCTTTGAATACCAGTTCTTCATTGCAAAAAAACTTCCAGATAGCAATAACATCTTCTTTAAGATGATTGTCTAGCTCAGTGTAACCTAAGTCTTGTAAGCTTTGTTCGTAATCATTTGTATCTTCTTTTCCTGTTTGTATGAGTTCAATAGTCATAATTCTTATTCCCTTTTAAAAATATAACCAAACGAACCTTGGCATATTGATACTTGGATTGTTGCGCAATGAGTTGAAGCAAAAATGATTTTTTTGTTAATTAAAACACAATACTAGTCATTGATTAATATTTATGTCAAATGCCTGATCTCACGGTATTAAATTGTGCCCGTAAATGCAATGATTATACTAATTGATACTTAATTACAAGCAATAGATTTTATACCAGCACAATAGCACGAACTGTTCCAGCGAATGCGGAGGGTAAATGTTCATCCTGGCCTGGGGTAGGTATGTATGAAAGGGCCGGTTCAAGGTAGACATTAGTCATTAGTTTTGCCTGGTAATAAATTTGGTACATCAACTCAGAGGAGCGGTTTGAGATTCTGTGATTGAGCCAAGCAAGAGAAAATCCTGTACCTAAAGAGTCTCCTTCACGGTTTGCAATAAGGCCAAATAGAGTGAAGCCAGCGCCAATGGAGCGCTTCATGGGTAAAACACTGGAATTATTGATACTCAATTGATAAAACGCAGAAATGCCACTGATGTCATATCCTGGGTGGCGATACCATAAACGTTGAGAACCAAATAAATAAGCACCAGTTGCTCCTTTTTCGGATAGATTATGTTGACGAATCAAACCGGTCTGATGCCATACTCCTATTCCTGCTGTACCTGGTCGGTGGTTCTTACCTAGAGTCCAGGCTCCACCAGATTCAGTTACCTGAAAATAGTTTCCATTGAAGGTTGGACCACTTAAACCTGTTTGCTTCCCACTGGCTAAATTACCATCATATATTCCATATGAAAGATACCATTGAGCCATTGGAGCCCAAGTCGTAGTAATGCCATATGCAGTATTTGTATAGCCAGGCATGACTCCATCTACAGCTGGATTAATAAAAATCGGAGTATAAATTAAGCTCGTTACAGCAGGAATATTAGGCTCATCAGAGCTAAGAGGGGCGGGTTTGATTACATTATTAAAATCGAGCGTAGTAATAGTTTTTCCAATTCGAACAAACATTTTTTTATCAAAAAGTTCTTGTCTATACCAAAGAGCATATAGCTCGGACCGATTAAAAGGGTAAACATCGGGTAATGAGTTATACCCTTGAATAATACCTGCTTGGGCATTGGTATTTTGAGCGTTTTGTTGCAAAAACTGGGCGCTAAACAATCCTCCTTTCCATCCATTAAATTGTTCCGTGTTTACCGTAAGATCCAATAAAAACACGCTGTTTGATGTTACACGATCAGCATCTGGTATTCCTCCTGAAAACAATTTATTCGTGTCACCAATCCAGGCACCTTGAACCATAATTCCATGATTATTTTCAATACCTAGTTTTTTCTGCACGTAACGTTGCATTGCCCCCGAACCCGTGGTTACATTGACTGCAGCGGGGTTAGAACTGATACTGGAGTTGTTGATTACATTTTGAGGTTTAGCTGATATTGTGGAAATGGACTTTGAGGTTTTTGCATTCACAATATCAATGCAATTTATAAGAATAAAGAAGATAAAAAATAGTAATCGGATCATAATTTTTCTTTTATAACCACTAGGAAGAAATTTATAAACTTGCAGCCTAAATAGTCCACAAGTTTAAATGAGCATGGCGGACTAACAGCCCGCTCCAGACAGCAGTATTGCAGATGCAAGTTGGTTCTGGTTCAAAATATAGGTTTTATTAGGAACAATATCGACCCAGTTTGTAAGTAAATCAGGTTTCTTTTTGCCAGTTGACCACACGACTACTCTAAAGTAATGGGCATGATTAGGTATATTGAGCTGGATTTGCCCTTTTTGAGAAAGAGTCATCATGGATCTCAAGTCCAATTTTGAACCATTCATGATGGTTTTATTGTTCTCTTGAATGGCCTCAGCTGATGCAGCCCATTGTATTGCAATTTTGCCTGGATTACTTTTTTCAGGGTAATTTGTTTTATTATCAAGCACAATTGAGGTAGCTAAGGCAGTTGAAGCCATGAAGTATAAGCATAAGTAAGCTGAGATCTCATTCATTATTTCACCTAAAGGTTATTCAACAATTTTGCCTTCTTGGGGCTCACAGGTTGCCATTTCATTGATCTTGGGCGTTGTTAGAGGGAACTTGCCTTCAGAGCTGAGTGTGGTCGTCTTCCCATGGTGTATGAAGGCTTCTTTAGGAATATGAACAGCTACGTTTTTAATGACATTAACCGCTTCAGGAATATTGAAATCTCCTACCATGCTTAAAAATTGATAACTTTCTTGGGGAGAGAACCCTTGAGTGCGTACTAAAAAGTCAATTGCATTCTTGGAGGCAAGCTGCATTGCTTCAAACAAGTTTTCATGTAAACCCATTATTATCCATTCCTCAGCATTTTCAACAATAGGCCAGGTGAATAAATTACTTCCATTCCGTTTGGTTTTATCAAATACTCCTTCGGCTCTTAAATCTTTTCTTACAATAAATTGCAAGGTGATTCCTTCGTAGGAGGTCTCGAGTGCTGTGACATCAATCTCTCCATTGCTCTGCATTGCATGTGAATCACCAGTCCATACCAAAGCACCCTTTTGAAAAACAGGCAGATATAGAATGGACCCAGCTTGCAGACTTGGCTGATCGAGGTTTCCTCCAAAAGGGCCTGGTGGGACCGAGTTGAATTGTCCTGGAACGGGTTGGCCCATATGAGTTTCTAAATGCACAGGCCATCCATCAGGCCAATCTCGAGGTGGGGCAACTGCAATAACCCCCGGAAAGGGTTTTAGGCGTAAGCATATACCTTTGGTGAATTCTGTGGTGGTCTTTTCTTTATTATATTTGAAGTACATGATTCTTGGTTTAGTAAACTCTGATAAAATTCCTTGTGTTGGGCTTAAAAAGTTATATCCAAAATCATTTAATTTGATATCTAATACTCGAATCTCGAGTACATCCCCGGGCTCTGCTTCTTCAATGTAAACAGGGCCTGTTAAGCTATGCATACCTCGTCTTTTTTGAATATCATGTTTTGCATAGAATTTTGCAATTTCAGCTGGGGTTGTTTTATTAAAGACCATTTCATGCAAGCAACTATTCCAAGTTTCTAAAGACACAGAATCTCCAGAGTGAACTTTAACTACAGGTGTTTTATCTAATGCAAAAAGGCCGAGGGTTACTGTGTCTTTGCTGGCGGCCACTTTGTATGTTTCTGCATGAGCAGTAGAGAAAAATGCAGTTGCTATTAATAAAGAGAATAATTGGATTTTCTTTAGCATTTCTTGTCCTTAAGAATAAATGATGGCAATAAAGTGCATCATATAACTTAATAGATTTAATATGAATTTAATAAAAATTCAAGTTAGAGTCATCATTCACAAAACCATTATGAACTAACTTCATAATTAAGCTTGTCTTACTCTATTTAGCTTAAATGGAAGACCGTTGTGCAGGTACTTAAGATCTTTAGGCCAATAAACTATTCAGGAGTCAACAACAATAGCTAAATATGCTGTGTCTCTGCTACGTGCTAAATTGTGACACTCAAATCGGGTTTACGTTCATCTACAATCGGATTTTTAAGTAAAAAAGTTAAACCTATAAATACCAGAAAGATTAACTCAATTGCATTACAATAAAGACCAAAATGAAGGTTATTATGCTGCTTATAAAATAAATTAGCTACTTCTGTTCCTATCGCGCCAACAACCATAACACATAGACTAACTAGTGCAGAGGCAGTGCCTTTGCTTACCGGGGTCACAAAGAGGCAGTATCTGTTTAAAGGCGCATTAATTACACTCAGTGCAAAAAAATAAATAATTGTTCCAGGAAGCAAATAATAATAGGCATTACCAAACAGATAGGGAAGCAAAGAGGTTAAAACTGCTCCAACAACCAGAATAATACAACCTAGAAAAACTATTTGTTTAATTTGATACTTATAGGTTAATTTGTGTAAAAACCAATTGCCCAAAATGGTTGCACCAAATACTGGCAGTTGCCAAAGTCCATATTGAATTACTGTAAGTTTTGCCTCCACAATAAAAATTATAGGTGCTAATGCAATCCAGGCAATACAAGGAATACCAACTGTACCTGCTGCTAAAGTTCCAAAACAAAATGCTCTATTAGTAAACAGGTCTTTATAGTTCTGAAGTACCTTATTTGCTGAGAATTTAGTTTTTGGCGTTAACTCCCCATTTCTCTTTATTTGGCCAATCGGTTCAGGCATATATCGCCATAACCCCCATAATACAACAAGGGCGCCTAGTGCAATAGCAACAAAAATGTAACGCCATGAAGTATAATGAATAACAACCGCTCCAATGAGAGGTCCAAGTAATGGGGCCAGGATCGCAATATTAGCCATAATGGCTATTAAGCGAATTGCATCCATTTCTTCAAAAATCTCCTGAATGGTTGCATAGCCTATTACCCCAATGAAGCATAAGCCCATACCTTGAAAAAAGCGTGCGATCAAAAACTGACTCATCGAATTGGAGCAAGCAATAAATAAAGTAAAAATAAAAAATAGAAATGCTCCAAGTATCATCATTGGCCTGCGCCCATAACTATCGGATATGGGTCCCAAGAGAATTTGCAAACTTGCGCCTCCGAGAATATAAACGCTCAAAGAGGTAGCTACAGCAGATTCTGGCGCATGAAATGAACGAACAACCTGAACCATGCCAGGCATGATCATGTCGTTTGCTATATAAGTTAGAAACTCATACATGACAAAAAAGCAGGTAAATATAAGCGCCTGTTTTTTTGTTATAGGAATAAGGGGTTCAGTCATAGCAAGAGCCCTTGTTGTTTAATTTTTTCTTTAAGTGTGCTGTCTTGTAAATCTGTGTCTAAATTTTATATACTCGCTTGATGTTCAATTTCGCGAAACAATCTTAATGAAATGGCATTTTTTTGGCGAAGATAGTGGCAAACCTAGAATTAATGAACATTTAATGATTTACATCCTAAGTCTACTTGATCCAGCATCGCAGTTCAAGGCGTCATTGGTAAATCATAAATGGAAAAAAATGGTGGATTTAACTCAAAAATACATGAGTTTATTGCCAACAATTCATCGCATTCCACTGCTTTCTGAAGTGGGACTCGATGTATTAAGATTAAAATTAATGTCAGGTGGAATGACAAATATTGTTTATAGGGTTCAAACTGAACAAGACTATTCTAAATTGCTCGCAAAAATTCCTGGGATTAATCCGGCTCTTATTGAAAGTAAAAAACCGCCACGATGGGTATTACGAATTCCAGGAGATGTCTCGTTGTTTTCAGTATCGCGTAAGGACGAAGCAAAAAATGCTCATAAGGCATCCATATTAGGACTTAATGTTCCTATAGAGTACTTAGGACCGGATGGACTACAACTCACTAAATTCATAGAGGGCGTTCAGAATTTAGATAAGGAAACATTACAACGAGATGATATATTACAAACCTTAGCTGGTATGGCAAAAAAGCTACATGCCTCAGAACGCTTTGACAATGACACTGCTGTGTTCGAGCGTAATAAGCAATTGCTCGAACAATTAAAAATTAAAAATTTTGCTTTTCCTGAAAAAGTTGAGTTTGTAATAGAACAAATGTCTTATTTAAAGAAATTATTCTCTTCTTATAAAATTGAAATGTGCCCATGTCATAATGATTCGACGCCTTTAAACTATATGAGGGCAGTTGAGGGAGCAAAGGAGCAAGAAAGGTTCTATCAAATTGATTGGGAATACTCAAGCAATAACGATTTTATGTGGGACCTTGCTTATTTTGCTATAGAAGCGAAACTCAGCAAAGAACAAGAATTAGCTTATTTAAGTGCCTATTTCGGGAAAGAAAAACCTTCAGATTCAATATGGGCATGGTATACCGCTTATAAACCTGTTGTAGAGTGGTGGATTACTCTTTGGTCATGGACCCAATTAGCAAATGATGCAAAATCTGTAAGTATGGATGAGTATCGAAACTTAGGGATAGAGCGTTTTGCAAAGACTTTGGAGCATTTGCAAAGTAAAGAATATAAAGATGCATTGAATATTATTGAAGCAGATCGCTTGGAATCTACTTTTGACGGTCATCGGCCTTTTTAAAAAACAAGGTGGCCGTGGGACAGTACAGCAGAACCCGGGAATAAAATATCTCTCATATCCCGGGTTTCGCTGCACTGTCCCCAAGCGAAAACATCTGCTTACGACTGTTTTATGCCATGTTGTTTAAAAATTCTTGTAGGTGTTTTTTTTCTTGCTCGGATTTTAAATATATTTTGAGTAATTCCAGTGCATGGTTATATTCATCATTTTGAAGCACGCCGCGCATTAGTTCAAATCGTAAAAAAACACAGTAAGTATTGAGTACATCTGTTTCACAATAATCACGAATACTTTTTAGTTGACCTAATGAATATTGTTCCCATACTTTAGAACCACTCATCCCCATTTTCCCAGGGAATCCGAGCATGCTAGAGATTTCATCCAGGGGAGCAAAAGCTTTATTTTGATATCCTGCAATAACATCCATGAGATCAATATGTCGGTAATGAAATCGACTTAAATAATTGTTCCAACGAAAATTCTGTTGATTTTCACCGATTTCCCAATAGGTAGGTGCTGTAATTCCGTGTAGCAAGGCGCGATAATGTAGCACAGGCAAATCAAAGCCACTACCATTCCAACTGACTAAAGTTGGGGTATGTTTGTCAATTCCAGAAAAAAATCGGGTTATTAATTCTTTTTCATCAGATGATTCATCGCCTAAAGACCAAACTTTTATTTGTGAGCCATGACTCATAACTAAAGAAATAGCGCAAATTTTTTGTAAATAATGAGGTAAGAAATCGTTACCTACCTTAGCTCGACGTAATGCAAACATTGCTTCAGCCGTGTCCTTATCTGATAGCCCATGTAAGTCATATAAATTACGGCCAGCTTCAACATCGGGAATTGTTTCTATATCAAATACAAGAATGGTCATTGGTTCAGCTTAACTTATTTTGATTAAGCTATATCTTAACATGGGGTAAAGCAGGGAAGTAGTAGTTTATTTTTAGATACAAAAGCATATCTTGAGTTCCTCATGCAAGCGTAGATTGTAGTTATCAAATTTGTTAAAATGATCTTTTTATTGTTTGGTCGCTCATGGACGCTTTATTACAAATTTTTAAGAAATTACGTATAGTTGTTTTGTTGTTTACTTTTTTTCTTACTGCTTGTGTTAGTCATCCCCCTGCAGATATAAACAATCTGTGTAGTATATTTAAGCAGCATCCCAAGTGGTATCGAGATGCTAAGGATGTTGAGCGCCGATGGCTGGTTCCCATTCCTGTACAAATGGCTATTATTCATCAAGAATCAAAATTTAATGCTCGAGCTCGGCCACCACGTAAGAAGCTTTTTTGTATCATTCCCTGGAAAAGACCTTCGTCAGCTTATGGGTACACCCAAGCATTACATGGAACATGGAGTCATTATAAACAAAATTGTGGTGGTTGGTTTGCTTCACGTGATAACTTTGCTGATGGTGTCGATTTTATTGGTTGGTATGCAAATGAAGCTTATAAAAAAGCAAGAATTCCTCGAACAGATGCTTATGCGCTTTATTTGGCCTATCATGAAGGTATAGGTGGTTATCAGCGTAGAACTTATTTGAGAAAATCATGGTTAATGCCTGTTGCACGTAAAGTAAAAGCACGTTCGCAACTTTATGCAATGCAGCTGAATTCGTGTAAAAGATCATTAAAATCAATATCTTGGTTTTAGTGTTTTAAAAGGTGGTAACCCTGGATTAATGAATTAGATTTGGGGTTGCATTTGAATTTATATAGTTTAATAAGTAATAATATATCAGTAATCAAAACTGATATAGATCACTAAGGAGTTTTTAATGCGATTAATGCTTTTGGGTGGGCCGGGCGCTGGAAAAGGAACCCAGGCTTTGCGTTTGATTGAACGTTATCAAATTCCGCAAATCTCCACTGGTGATATGCTGCGTGCAGCTATTGCACAGGGAACTCCCTTAGGGCTAAGTGCTAAAAAAATTATGGAAACAGGTGGTCTAGTATCCGATGAGATTATTATTGGATTAGTTAAAGAGCGTTTAAAAAAGAGTGATTGTGCGAAAGGGTTTCTTTTTGATGGTTTCCCCAGAACAATTGTGCAGGCAGATGCTCTAAAACAAGCAGGAATTTATTTAGATCATGTGATTGAAATTGCTGTGGATGATGAGGAAATTATCAAACGAATCAGTGGGAGACGAATCCATCAGCCTTCAGGTCGTGTTTATCATATCCAAAACCATCCTCCCAAACGTGAGGGGATAGACGATATTACTGGTGACGCTTTAATTCAACGTGAAGATGATAAAGAAGAAACGGTAAGAAAACGTCTCGAAGTTTATCGCAGTCAAACGGCACCTTTAGTTAATTACTATAAGTCATGGGCTGAGAGTGGTGATCAAAGCGCTCCTGAGTTTCATAGTATTTGTGGTACTGGTGATGTAGATGACGTTTTTCAAAAAATTGTTAACTCAATTGAAATTAAGGAAGCAATATGACCAGCCTCAATGTATCCAGTGCAGAATTCCAATCTTTAATTGATGATAATAGCATTGTATTCATTGATTTTTGGGCTGACTGGTGCGCGCCATGTAAACAATTTTCTAAGGTTTATGAGCAGGTAGCTGAGCAGTTCCCTAATATAAAATTTGCTAAAGTTAATATTGAAGCAGAACAACAATTGTCTGATTTTTTTGAAATACGCTCAATCCCTCATCTGATGGTATTCAAAGAAGGGATTGTCATTTACTCGAATGCTGGCAGTATGCCAGCTTCTACCTTAAAAGAATTGGTTGAGCAAGCACTAGCAGTTGATGTTAGTGCAATAAAAGAGGAACTTCAACAGAAGGAAACGAAGTAACTCGTGATAAGTAATTTGCGAGTTCCTTCCTGCCTCGTTCATCAATGATTAAGTCGAGTTTGGTTCGTCGTTTGAGTATATCGTCACAATTTTGTGCCCACTCCTCTAAAATCAAATAGTCTACTTCAACTTGATATAGGTGAGTGCAGTATTTTTTCCCTAAGGATTCCTGATTATTACAGGTGGCAAGAAATAGCTCCATGCGACTTCCATAAGTATATAAATAACGGTTCAGTAAGTTTGGATCCATCCATCCATATTTCTTTTTAGCATAATGCATATACTGCTCAAAATTCATTCCTTCAAAAATTGCTCCAGGCAGAGGAGTTGATGCCGTAATCGATGGACTAATCTTTGGAAAAGTTTGATTAAGCTGGTTTATGACTTCTTCTGCCAATTGGCGGTAGGTGGTAATTTTTCCTCCATAGATTGTAACGATTGGAGCCGGTTTATGGTGGACTACATATGAATAGTCGCGACTTAAAGCCCTGGCTTCCTTATTCTCATCAGCAAGTAAAGCGCGGACGCCACTCCAAGTGTAAATAATATCCTCTTGGGATATCTTGCATTTAAAATATGAATTAACTAAATCAATTAAATAATGAATTTCTTGATTGCTAATACTCGCATCATCAGGATTATCAGTTAATGGGATATCAGTTGTGCCTATCATACTAAACCCATGATAAGGAATAACAAAGATGATACGTTTGTCTTGATGTTGTAATAAATAGGCGTGATTCCCTTCATAGATTTGGGGTACGATAATATGACTTCCTTTAATTAAACTGACTTTTTGCCGATCTGGAATTTTAGTAAGTTCTTCGACTGATTTAACCCATGGTCCTGCTGCATTAATTACTGATTTAGCATAAAGCATATAATTTGAACCAGATTTAGGCTGTATAGTTAATTGCCACAAATTATTGACTACTTCTGTATGAATTACTGTTGAGTGAGTTCGTATGCTTGCCCCATGATTTTTGGCTTGGAGTGCATTAACAATGGTTAAGCGAGCATCATCAGTAACTGCATCATAAAATAGAAAACCTATATTCAGTTCATCGATGAGGGAGTCAAAATAATCCTTTTTACTTTTCCTATAAATCATTTTGCATTTAGGTAAACGATTTTTTCCACTTAAATGATCATAAATGAATAAACCCAAACGCAAAAACCAAGGAGAACGCATGTGTTTTTCATAGGGGAGAACGAGTGCTTGCGGATGTACTAAATGTGGTGCCAGGTCTAAAAGTCTTTGTCGTTCAGTTATTGCTTTTCTAACCAGGCTAAATTCATAATTTTCTAAATATCTTAATCCGCCATGAATAAGCTTGGTACTGCTTGAGGATGTTTTAGAAGCTAAATCATCCTGTTCCAAGAGCACCACAGATAATCCTCTTAATGCTGCATCTGCAGCACAGCCACAGCCATTGATGCCGCCGCCAATAATTGCAACATCAAAAACCGAATTCATATTTTGGTCTCCAGAAAAAAGGTATACACTTATCAATATACACATAATAGTTGGGACAAGGAACTCTGCAACAATGAATTATTTACTTGCAATTGATCAAGGAACGAGCAGTACTCGTGCCATGATATATAATGTATCGGGAGACTTAGTTGCTAGTAGTCAATATCCGCTCACTCAATATTATCCTCAAACAGGTTGGGTAGAGCATGACCCAGAAGAAATATGGCGAAAAACCTTAACTGCCATGCGTGATGTGATAGCTAAAGTTCCAACAGATCAAATAGTATGTTGTGGTTTGACAAACCAAAGGGAAACTACAGTAATCTGGGATAAAAAAACAGGCAAATGTGTTGCTCCAGCTATTGTATGGCAAGATCGCAGAACAGCAGAATATTGCCAAACCTTGGCAATTGATGAATCTATGATACAAGAGAAAACCGGTTTAATTGCAGATCCCTATTTTTCTGCAACCAAATTAAAATGGCTTTTAGAAAATAATGCAGAAGCTAAGAAGCTGGTGAATAAAGGTGACTTAGCGTTTGGTACCATTGATAGCTTTCTTATTTGGCGTTTAACTACAGAGCATTTGCATTTAACCGATGTGACAAATGCATCGAGAACGATGCTGTTTAACATCAAAAAAGAACAATGGGATTTAGATTTACTCGATTATTTTAAAATACCCGAGTCTGTATTACCTAAGGTTTGCGCGAGTGATAGTCGCTTTGGGCTGATTGATAAACAGTGGCTTGGTATTGAGTTACCGATTACGGGAGTTGCAGGTGATCAGCAAGCCGCTTTAATTGGCCAAGGCTGTTTTAAAATGGGAATGGTAAAAGCTACTTTTGGAACGGGTGCATTTTTATTACTTAATACAGGTAATAAGCCAGTATTATCACAGCATAAACTTTTAACAACAATTGCTTATAAGATTCAAGGACAAACAGTATACGGGTTAGAGGGTAGTATTTATCATGCAGGTACTACTGTAAAATGGCTACGTGATTCAATGAAGTTAATAATAAGCTATGATGAAACTGAGATCTTAGCCAGCTCATTGACGGGCAATGAAGGGGTTTATTTAGTTTCAGCATTTACAGGTTTAGGTGCACCACATTGGTTATCATCACCAGGAGCATCTATGGTCGGTTTGAATTTATCCACTAATAGGGCCCATTTTGCCCGCGCCGCATTAGAAGGTGTTTGTTATCAAACTCGTGAAGTATGTTTTTGTATGAGAGAGGATAGCCAATTGGATTTATCGCTATTGCGAGTTGACGGTGGCATGGCGGTCAATAGTTGGTTTTTACAATTTTTAGCAGATCAATGTCAATTAGAGATACAAAAACCCAAAGATATCGAAACAACTGCAAAGGGTGCAGCAATATTAGCGGCTTTGGGTTACGGAATTTTTAATTCGCTGGATGAGCTGCATGAAATTTGGGATGTAGAGCAAGCATTTAAACCACAAAGGTCTTTGGAGCAAGTAGAGCGGGACTATCGTGGTTGGGCTCGGGCTTTACAAAAAATAAAAAAGTAAACATGCATTAGTTATGAGATTTTTACGAATAGAATGACTGAGAGTCGTTCCCGCTTTCGGGGGGAACGACTGTTGTAACCTGAATCCAGGTTATACATCCATAAATTTATGGAACATTTCTTGTCTTTTCACCAGTATAAAGCTGGCGTGGTCTACCAATTCGTGATTTAGTGGCAACCATTTCCATCCAATGGCTCATCCAACCAACAGTACGAGCTAAAGCAAAGACTACTGTAAACATATTTGTTGGAATTCCTATAGCGCTTAAAGTAAGACCTGAATAGAAGTCAACATTGGGATAAAGTTTTTTCTCAATGAAATAATCATCTTCGAGGGCGATACGTTCAAGTTCCATAGCAAGCTTGAATAATGGAGCATCTTTTGCACCTACCGCTTCCAATACATCATAGCAGGTTTGGCGCATCACTTTTGCTCTAGGGTCGTAGCTCTTATAAACTCGATGACCGAATCCCATTAATCGGAATGGATCATCTTTATCTTTTGCGCGCTTGATATAATGTTGAATGCGATCAACGCTTCCAATTTCTTTGAGCATATTAAGACAAGCTTCATTTGCACCGCCATGAGCAGGTCCCCATAATGCACCGATTCCTGCAGAAATACATGCAAAAGGATTCGCTCCTGTTGATCCAGCAAGGCGAACAGTCGATGTAGAAGCATTTTGTTCATGATCCGCATGTAAAATAAAGATAGTATCCATTGCGCGAACCAGAACTGGATCTGGAGTTGATTCTTCTGTGGGAACGCTAAACATCATATGTAAGAAGTTTTCGGCATAAGACATTTTATTTTGCGGATAGATATAGGGTAGTCCTATTGAGTATTTATAACTCATTGCCGCGAAGGTCGGCATTTTTGCAACCATGCGTATTGCAGAAATAAAGCGATCTTCCGCATTATTTAAATCCATGGTGTCATGATAAAACGCAGATAAAGCACCAACCATTCCTACCATAATTGCCATAGGATGTGCGTCACGACGGAAACCATTTAAAAATTGATACATTTGTTGATGTACCATAGTGTGGTTGTTAATTAAATTAACAAATTTTTTCTTCTCTTCGGCGTTAGGAAGTTCGCCATTGAGCAAAAGATAACTTACATCAAGAAAATCTTTTTTTTCAGCTAATTGTTCGATTGGATAGCCTCGATAAAGTAATATCCCTTTATCACCATCTATATAGGTGATTTTAGATTCACAGGAGGCAGTTGATAAAAAACCTTGATCAAAGGTAAAAACGCCACGCGCACCTAGTTGTGTGATATCAATCACATCATTCCCTAACGTAGGTGTATATACAGGTAATTCCAGTGGCTCTTGGCCTTCAATGCTAAGTTTAGCTGTTTTTTTTGTCATTGCTTCTCCTGATAAAAGGATTCATTTGTTTGTGCCGGCACTATATACAAAATGAGCACTTACAGTCAATTTTATTATGGTTTAGAATTTCAAAGAATAACAGTATAAACCAACAAATTTATCTTTGTTATGCCGAGAATCCAAATTTAGTGTGTATTTTATCACTTGTCCCAGAAAAATACTGCTTGTTGTGCAGTACTTGGGGTACATTTTAATGTAGATGATTTAATTAAATCCGTCTGTATGGTATCCTTTATCATTAAAATTTATCGTCAAGGATACGTCCAAACTATGGTTTATCTAGCTAAAGAAATCTTGCCAGTTAATATCGAAGATGAGTTAAAACAATCCTACCTAGATTATGCGATGAGTGTTATCGTAGGCAGAGCCTTGCCTGACGTTCGCGATGGACTGAAACCGGTTCATCGACGCGTACTTTTCGCAATGAGTGAATTAGGCAATGACTGGAATAAACCCTATAAGAAATCTGCACGTGTCGTAGGGGATGTGATCGGTAAATATCATCCACATGGCGATACAGCAGTTTATGACACCATAGTTCGTATGGCTCAACCTTTTTCGATGCGTTATCTTTTGGTAGATGGTCAGGGTAACTTCGGTTCTGTAGATGGCGACGCACCGGCGGCAATGCGATATACCGAAGTAAGAATGTCTAAGGTAGCCCATGCTTTATTAGCGGATCTTGAGAAAGAGACCGTTGACTTTAGCCCTAACTATGATGAGACCGAATTTGCTCCTGTAGTTTTACCTTCACGAGTACCCAATTTATTAGTTAATGGTTCTTCAGGTATTGCTGTAGGTATGGCGACGAATATTCCACCTCACAACCTTACAGAAGTTATTAATGCCTGCATTGCTCTTGTTGATGATCCTGAGTTAAGTTTGGACGACATTATGGAAATTATTCCTGGTCCAGACTTTCCAACAGCAGCCATTATCAATGGCCGAGCTGGAATTATTCAAGGTTATCGTACAGGAAAAGGGCGCGCAATTATTCGTGCCCGAACAGAAATTGAAACGGATGAAGATACAGGACGACAATCTATTATTATTACGGAGCTTCCTTATCAAGTAAATAAAGCTCGACTGGTTGAGCGTATTGCTGAGTTGGTGCGCGATAAAAAAATTGAAGGAATTTCTGGTCTTAGGGATGAGTCTGATAAGCAAGGCATGCGAGTCGTTATCGAGCTTAAACGTAATGAAGTAGCTGATGTCATCTTAAATAATTTGTACGCTCATACTCAAATGCAAAATGTGTTTGGAATTAATATGGTTGCCTTGGTTGATGGACAGCCACGTACATTGAACTTGAAACAAATTCTTGAATATTTCATTAAACACCGTCGTGAAGTTGTAACCAGAAGAACCTTATTTGATCTGAAAAAAGCTCGTGCTCGCGCTCATTTATTAGAAGGCTTGGGGATTGCTTTAGCCAATATTGATGAAATGATTGACTTGATTAAAAAGTCACCAACCCCTCAACACGCTAAAGAAGCATTGCTTGCCAAGCTATGGCAACCAGGCATGGTTAAAACGATGTTGGAAAGAGCTGGTTCTGATGCTTCTCGGCCTGATGATTTGACCGCTGAGTTTGGATTAGGGACTGATGGCTATAAGCTATCAGAAGCTCAGGCTCAGGCTATTCTTGAATTAAGACTCCATCGCTTAACAGCTTTGGAACAAGATAAAATTCTTGGCGAGTTTGAGGAATTATTGCAATTGATTCGTGAGTTAATGGAGATATTGGCATCTCCGGAACGACTCATGCAGGTGATTCGTGATGAGTTCATTGAGATAAAAACTCAGTTTGGCGACGAACGTCGTACTGAAATCACTGCATCACAAGAAGATTTGACAATCGAAGACTTAATTACTGAAGAAAATGTAGTGGTAACCCTGTCGCATCAAGGCTATGTAAAATACCAACCGCTAAGTGCATACCAGGCTCAACGTCGAGGTGGTAAGGGTAAATCCGCAACAAATGTTAAAGATGAGGATTTTGTTTCTCGGTTAGTTATAGCTAGCACGCATGACACATTGCTTTGCTTCTCTAATCTCGGAAAACTTTATTGGTTAAAAGCATATCAACTTCCTTTAGCCAGTCGTATTTCTCGTGGTCGACCGATTATTAATATTTTACCACTTGCTGACGGCGAAGAAATTAATGCCATGCTACCGGTCCGGGAGTATCAGGAAGGTTACTATGTCTTTATGGCTACTAAAAAAGGAACGGTTAAAAAAGTACCTTTAAATGCATTTAGTAGACCGAGATCTAATGGAATTATTGCTGTAGACCTGGATGAAGATGACAGTTTGGTTGGTGTTGATATTACCGATGGTAGTAAGGATATCATGCTATTCACTGATGCAGGTAAAGTGGTGCGGTTTGATGAAAATAAAGTTCGTCCTATGGGGCGTACCGCCCGTGGCGTACGAGGTATTCGCATCGAAGAGGGGCAAGCAGTAATATCCTTAGTTGTAGCTCATCCAGATGGTACTATTTTGACTGCAACAGAAAATGGATATGGAAAGCGCACATCAATCGAAGAGTATCGGGTTTCTGGTCGCGGTGGACAAGGTGTAATATCCATTCAGGTAAGTGAGCGTAATGGTAAAGTTGTGCGTTCAGTACAAGTTACTGATGCAGATGAGGCAATGTTAATTACAGATAAAGGTACGTTGGTACGATTTAAGGTTGATGAATTGTCCGTAATTGGTCGAAATACGCAAGGTGTTCGATTGATTAATGTTAGCCCAGGTGAAAAAGTAGTGGGCATGCAAAAAATTGAAGATTTAGGCGAGGAATCTAACGAGTCCAATGAAGAAACTGAAATTGAAGAAAATGGCGATGACAACTAGAGTCTATAATTTTGGTGCAGGGCCTTCAATGCTTCCTGAGGCTATTCTTAAGGAAGCTCAAGAAGAGCTTCTTGATTGGCAAAATCTTGGCGTTTCTGTTCTTGAGGTTGGACATCGTAGCCCGGAGTTTTCAGCTCTTTTAAATCATGCAGAGCAGTCTTTAAGAGAATTGCTCTTTATACCTTCAAATTATCATGTGTTATTTATGGGAGGAGCTGCCCGTACTCAATTTGCCATGATTCCAATGAATCTCTTAAGTCCAGAGGAGCGGGCGGGCTATCTGGTCACTGGAGTATGGTCGCATATGGCTTTATTGGAAGCACAACACTTAAAAAAGGCCTATTGTATTGCCAGTGATGAACAAAATGGCTATAAAACAATTCCTGAACCGAAAAATTGGGATATAAAAGAAAACACATCTTATGTTTATTACACTCCAAATGAAACTGTTAATGGAGTACGATTTCCTTATGTTCCTAACACTAAGGGAATTACTTTAATCGCTGATATGACATCCGCTTTGCTTAGTGAACCTGTAGATGTTAGAAATTTTGGTTTGATTTTTGCTGGAGCACAGAAAAATATAGCGAATGCTGGGTTAACAATAGTAATTATTAGGGATGATCTATTAGAAAAAATACCCACTCCCCATGTGCCAACAATGTTAAATTATAAAATTCAAGCTGAGCATCATTCACTTTATGCTACTTCACCAGTATTTAATTGCTACTTAGCTGACAAAATGTTTGATTGGTTAAAAGCTCAAGGCGGAGTTGAAGAAATATACCGTCTTAATTGTCAAAAGGCAGCTAAATTATATCAATATTTGGATAACACCGATTTTTATACAACTCATGTAGATCCTGAGGTTCGTTCTATAGTTAATGTCTGTTTTTCACTTAAGAATGATAAATTAGAGAATGAATTCCTACATTTAGCCCAGCTACGCGGTTTGTACGGTTTAAAGGGACATCGACTCATAGGTGGCATTCGCGCCAGTCTCTATAATGCGATGCCCATGGCCGGAGTTGATGCGCTCATAGAGTTCATGTCTGAATTTGCAAAGGAAAATAGTTAGTGAGAATACTTAATTTTATCAGTAAACCTGTCCGGTCAATAAAAGGTGAAATAACTGTACCTGGTGATAAATCGATTTCACATCGTTCTATTATCTTTGGTTCTTTAGCTAAAGGAACTACGATTATTAATGGATTTCTTGATGGCGAAGATTGCATGGCAACCTTAAAAGCATTCCAAGCAATGGGAGTCACCATAGAAGGACCTGATGAACAGCAAGTAGTAATATATGGCGTTGGCAAGTATGGATTAAGAAAACCTGAACAGGTTATCGATTGTGGAAACTCTGGAACCAGTATACGCCTGTTAGCAGGATTGTTAGCTGCCCAATCGTTCGACAGCCAATTAACAGGGGATGAGAGTTTATTAAAAAGACCTATGATGCGGATCAGTAAACCATTAACACAAATGGGGGCTGATATTACTACCGTAGATGGCAAACCTCCCATCACAATCAGAGGAAACCAAAAACTTAAAGGAATTCATTATATAATGCCTGAAGCGAGTGCTCAGGTTAAATCATGTATTTTATTGGCAGGCCTCTATGCTGAAGGTGAGACACGAATTACAGAAGCAGGTGTGAGTCGTGATCATACAGAGCTTATGCTAAAAAACTTTTCTTACCCAGTTCACCGTTCAGGTAATACTTTAATTGTTAATTCTGATAGTGAATGTATTGGCACAGAGATAGATATCCCTGGGGATATTTCATCCGCGGCATTTTTTATTGTTGCAGCCACTATTATTCCAGGTTCTGATATTATCATTCGTAAAGTAGGGATTAATCCAACACGTACCGGAATACTACATATTTTATTGGAAATGGGGGCTAATATTACCCTTTTAAATCAGAGACAATTAGGAGAGGAGTGGGTTGCTGATTTGCGAGTTCAGTATGCACCATTAAAAGGAATTAATATTGATCCCAATATGGTACCGCTTGCAATTGATGAGTTCCCTGTTATTTTTATTGCCGCAGCTTGTGCACAAGGACAAACTACGCTGCATGGCGCAAGCGAGTTACGCTTTAAAGAAAGTGATCGAATTGCTGCTATGGCTGATGGTCTAAAAGAATTAGGTATTTATGCGAATGCACTAGACGATGGAGTAGTTATAGAAGGAGGGACCTTACAAGGAGGTACTGTTGAAAGCAGAGGCGATCATCGTATCGCCATGTCTTTTGCGATCGCTGGGGCTGTAGCTAAAGAACCTGTTACCATTAAAAATTGTGTCAATGTAGCTACCTCATTTCCTTTGTTTGTAGAAACAGCAAAGGAGCTTCAATTACAAATAGAGGAAACCATTAATAATGCACCATGACACTGTACCTGTTATAACCCTGGATGGTCCAAGTGGCACTGGTAAGGGCACTTTATGCCAATTACTTGCGAAACATCTTAAATGGAATATGCTTGATAGTGGAGCCATTTATCGTGTTCTCGCTTATGCAGCTAGAAAAAGCAAGATTGACTTCAATGATGTGGATAAATTAACCACTTTAGCCCGTTCGCTAAATTTACGCTTTGAATCTTCTGATGATTATGGAGTGCAAGCCATTTTGGATGATATGAACATCAGCTCGGAAATTCGAAGCGAACAATGTGGGCAGGATGCTTCTCAGATTGCTGCAATTCAGGAGGTAAGACAGGCTTTACTAGAGCGCCAACGTAATTTTGCCCAATCTCCTGGGCTCGTTACCGATGGTCGAGATATGGGGACCGTGGTCTTCCCTGAAGCTGTTTTGAAGATTTTTTTATATGCTAACGAAGAAGAAAGAGCAAATAGACGTTATTTACAGTTGAAAGAAAAGGGAATTAATGTTAGCCTCGCGCAGGTTGTAGAAGAATTGGCTAAGCGTGATGTAAGGGATACAGCTCGTACGCATGCGCCATTAAAGCCTGCGGATGATGCAGTGCAAATTGATACAACCAGATTATCCATTGTACAAGTGTTTAATATTGTATTAAAATTAATAAATGAACGTTTGTATTGTGCTTAATTATTTGTTGGGGGAAAGATGAGTGGAACTCATTCTTTCATTTTATTACTAAAGAGTTTATTAACATGTCTGAAAGTTTCAAAGAATTGTTTGAGCAAAGTATTGCCGGCGCTCAATTTTATCCTGGTGCCATTATTAATGCCAAAGTTATTGGTATCGATAGTGACTATGTCATTTTAAATGCAGGTCTAAAATCTGAAGGTATCGTACCTAAAGAAGAATTTTATGACAAAGATGGTGCTTTGGAAGTTAGCCTGGGTGATACTGTTGAAGTAGCACTGGATTCTGTGGAAGATGGCTATGGCGAAACGCTCCTTTCAAGAGAAAAAGCAAAACGTCAGGAAGCTTGGCGTAAATTATCTAAATCGCATGAGAACAATGAAACAGTTACTGGTCTTATCTCCGGAAAAGTTAAAGGAGGCTTTACTGTTGAAATTGGTACTATACGCGCCTTCTTACCTGGTTCATTAGTAGACGTCAGACCTGTAAGAGATCCTTCTTATCTAGAAGGCAAAGAGCTTGAATTCAAAGTTATTAAGATGGATTTAAAGCGTAACAACATCGTTGTATCACGTCGTGCAGTTGTTGAAGAAGAAAGTAGTGCTGATAGACAAGCATTGCTTGAGTCCTTACATGAGGGTCAAGAACTCCATGGTATTGTTAAAAACCTTACCGATTATGGTGCATTCATTGACTTGGGCGGCATAGATGGCTTGTTGCATATTACTGATATTTCATGGAAACGTGTAAAACATCCAAGTGAAGTATTATCAGTTGGCCAAGACGTAAAAGTAAAAGTATTGAGCTTTGATAGCGAAAGAAACCGCGTTTCTCTAGGTATGAAACAATTAGGTAACGATCCTTGGGTTGACCTGGTAGAACGTTATCCAATAGGCAAAAAATTACAAGGTAAAGTAACTAATATTACTGATTATGGTTGCTTTGTTGAAATCGAAGAAGGTGTTGAGGGCTTAGTCCATATGTCTGAAATGGATTGGACCAACAAAAACGTACATCCAAGTAAAGTAGTTTCTCTGGGTGATGTAGTTGATGTTATGGTTCTTGAAATTGATGAAGAAAGACGCCGTATTTCTCTAGGTATGAAACAATGTGTTGGTAATCCATGGCAACAATTTGCCGCCTCCCACAATAAAGGCCAAAAAGTAAGTGGTAAAATTCGTTCAATCACTGATTTTGGAATATTTATTGGCTTGGATGGAGATATTGACGGTTTGGTTCATTTGTCTGATATTTCCTGGACTGTTGCTGGTGAAGAAGCAGTAAAACAGTTTAAGAAAGGACAAGAGTTAGAAGCTGTTATTCTTGCTATAGATCCTGAGCGTGAGCGAATTTCTTTAGGTATTAAACAACTTGAAGGCGATAACTTCGCAAGTTTTGTTGATGAATATACTAAAGGCGCCATAGTTAAAGGTACAGTTGTTGCAGTAGATCCTAAAACAGTTACTGTAGCTTTGTCTGATGATATTACAGGCACTATTCGTGCAAGTGAATTGTCTGATGAGCGTGTTGATGATGCGACTACCCTTGTCAAAGAAGGTGACGAGATTGAAGCAAAAATCATAAATGTTGATCGTAAAAACCGTTCAATTACGCTTTCAGTAAAAGCGAAAGATGCTCAAGATGAAGCAGATGCCATCAAGAAATATTCTAGAACCGAAGGTGCTTCAACAACAACCTTAGGTGATTTGCTGAAAGAAAAAATGGCAAGTAAAGAAAGTGATTAATTCCTTTATTGTCAACTAGTTAAGAAAGCGTAGATTTTTCTACGCTTTTTTGTTTGTATATTTTATAACCAGAGTGAACGAGGTGGCGCTCAGGTTTTTGTTACAGTATTATCCTGGAACGCTCCCAGGTTCCACTTCGAATTGCCCAGTAAACAAAAAAGGAAGAATTTATGCGCATATTAATGCTAGTTATTTATATAGTACTTATCATTATTGGCGTTAGTTTTGCTGCTTTAAATGCAACTTCAGTGGATGTTAATTTATATTTTAAAACGATAACAATGCCTATATCTGTTCTCATGACAATTATGTTGGGTATCGGTATTTTAGTAGGCTTTATACTTTTTATTGGTCGATATTGGCGTTTAAAAGCTGAATACCACAAAATTAAAAACCAATTAAAATTAACTGAAAAAGAAATTAAAAACTTACGATCAATTCCATTGCAAGATCAACACTAATTTTTTTATTATTATGAAGTTTAACATGCAGAGAGGAGGGTAATAATGATTGATTTATGGCCATTACTATTGCCTGCTGCTGCATGGTCTGGTTGGTGGATGGCAAATCGTAGTAAACCTAAGGAAGATCCTACTCTTAATAATCGCTTATCTCGTGAGTATGTTGTCGGACTTAATTATCTTTTAAATGAACAACCCGATAAAGCTGTTGATATATTTATTAAGTTATTAGAAGTTGACAGTGATACGGTAGAAACTCATCTTGCGTTAGGAAGTTTATTTCGACGTCGTGGTGAGGTTGATAGAGCTATACGCATTCATCAAAATTTAATCGCAAGACCTCAATTAAGTATATTACAAAGAAAAGAATCGTTAATGGCATTAGGCCAAGATTATATGAGTGCTGGTTTATTCGATCGTGCAGAGCGAATTTTTTTGGAGGTTGTAGAGTTAGGTGGATCTAAAGAAACTAGCAGCTTGCATGGATTGCTAGCGATTTATCAACAAGAAAAAGCATGGGAAAAGGCTTTGGATGTTATTAAAAAATTAGAAATTTCTACAGGAACAAGTTTTCATAACCAAGCCGCCCATTATTATTGTGAAATGGCCAATCAAGCTTTAAAAAGCAATGCGATTGATAGGGCTACATATTGTATTAAACAAGCCATAAACGTTGATAATGAATCTGTTCGAGCCAGTTTAATGAATGCAAGCCTTGAAATGAAAGAAGGGCGTTACAAACATGCTATTCGTTCATTAAAACGTGTGCCTCAGCAAGATGCAGATTTTTTAACAGAAATTATCGAACCTCTAGTTGTATGTCATAAAGAATTAAATACAATGGATGAGTGTATCAAGTATCTTGAAGAGACATTAGAGAAAAATCCCAGAGCTTCAGTAATTTTTGTAATAGCGGAATATTTAAGACAACAAAAAAATATGGATGCTGCTATCGATTTCGTAGCTGATAATTTAAGCAAACATCCATCAATTCGAGGTTTAAATCAGTTAATCTATTGGCATCTTGAATCTGCTCACGGGAAGGTACGTGACAAGTTACAAATGCTTTATGATATAACGAGTAAATTTTTAGACAATAAGCCAGTTTATAGATGTGTTCATTGTGGTTTTGGTGGAAAGCATCTTCATTGGCATTGTCCCAGCTGCAAAAACTGGGGAAGAATGAAACCTGTCCATGGATTGGAAGGATATTAATTAATTTTTTTAGAGATTATGATGCAATTTATCGATTTAAAAAGACAATATTCAATAATAGAAAACGAAATTTTAGCCAGTATTAAAAACGTTTTGGATCATGGTCAATATATTATGGGGCCTGAAATTGCGCAGCTTGAAAAGCAATTAGCTGATTTTATAGGAGTTAAACATGCTATTGTCAATTCAAGTGGAACAGATGCTTTATTAATGGCATTAATGGCTTTAGAAATTCAGCCAGGAGATGAAATAATAACTACTCCTTTCAGTTTCTTCGCTACTGCTGAGGTGATTAGTCTTTGTCAAGCCAAACCTGTTTTTGTAGATATTGATCCACTGACCTATAACCTGGACCCTAATAAGTTGGAAGCCGCAATTACCAGCAAAACCAAGGCGATAATGCCGGTTGGATTGTATGGTCAATGTGCTGAACATGATGAAATTAATGCGATTGCGGCTCGTTATGGTATCCCGGTAATTGAGGATGCAGCACAAAGTTTTGGCGCAACTTATAAAGGTAAATATTCTTGTGCTTTATCAACGATTGGATGTACTAGTTTCTTTCCGTCTAAACCTTTGGGTGGATATGGAGATTCTGGGGCCTGTTTTACTAATGATGATATTTTAGCTCAAAAACTTATTGAAATAAGAATTCATGGTCAAAATGCGCGTTATTGCCATAACCGTATAGGAATTAATGGACGAATGGATACGATTCAGGCCGCTGTTTTAATTGAAAAATTAAAACTGTTCCCCGATGAAATTATTATGCGCCAAAGAGTCGCCAAAATGTATGATCAGATTCTTTCGCCTTTAGTAAAAACACCTTTTGTTCATAGTTATAATACAAGTGTTTATGCACAATATACTATTGAAGTCACTAATCGAGATGCTTTTCAAAAGGCGATGCAAGAATCAGGAATTCCAACTGCAGTGCACTATCCTGTACCACTGCATCAGCAAGCAGCAATGGCTTATCTTGGTTATAAAATCGGTGATTTTCCACATGCAGAATATGCAAGCAGCCGTGTTATTAGTCTACCCATGCATCCATATTTGCAAGAAGCAGAGCAAATGAAAATAGTTACAGCAGTTAAAAATGCTCTAAAAGTTCATGAACAAGAAGCAATGGTATAAATGATGCCCAAATTAATTGTAGCACTGGATTTTGATAATGAGCATGATGCTTTACGTTTGATTGAAAAGCTTGATCCCCAAAGTTGTGCTTTAAAAGTAGGAAGCGAACTTTTTACACTGCTTGGCACAAGTTTTGTGAAACAATTAGTCAAAAGACAATTTAAGGTTTTTTTAGACTTAAAATTTCATGATATTCCTAATACTGTTGCAAAAGCGTGTAAGGCCGGTGCTGAACTCGGTGTATGGATGATGAATGTCCATGCTTCTGGGGGAATGAATATGATGCAAGCAGCAAGGAAGGCTATTGATTCTTATGGCGCTAGTAGACCAATCTTAATTGCAGTAACTGTTTTAACCAGTTTTAATCAAATCGAATTAACTTCGGTTGGGATTAACACTCCTGTTATTGACCATGTGAAAAAATTAGCAATTTTGACTAAGGAATCAGGTTTAGATGGAGTGGTCTGTTCTGCTCAAGAAGTGAAAGCCATTAAAAGAGCTTGTGGTGAGCAATTTATCACGGTTACTCCAGGTATCAGATTGCCAAATAACGTCAGTGATGATCAATCTCGAGTAATGACACCCAAACAGGCTATCGAAGAAGGTAGTGATTATCTGGTAGTAGGGCGTCCAATCACACAAGCAGCAAATCCTGAACTAGTTGTCGCTGAAATTTTAAAAGAATATTCAAGATAATTAATCCAATTTATAGCCTAGCTACATTCCAAAATGTGACTAGGCTAATCATGAAAGCCCGGGTATAGGCATATCATATTAATACTATAAGAGCGTCAATTTCGAATAATTTTATCTATTTAATTTATGATAAATTTGTGTTAATTATATTTGTGATGGTTAAAAATAATAAATATAAAGGAATCTAATCGTAATCTTATCGTTTGAACAAAAGGTGATGGAAACAGCAAGAATCGAGATAAGTATAGCAAGATCCATTCAGCAATAAATTAATGGAAAGCAGGGAATGCTTCGATTATTTGCTGAATGAGTTAATGGATTATCATAACTTAAGGATAAGTGATGACACCACAACACGTAATAAGTCAGCTGCTTGAATCTGACACACACCCATATGCCCAAAATCTTGATTTACTAAAAAAAATTATTATGACGGCCTATTTAGGACGTTTACAAATTAATGGGTTTCCTCCTGATAATAAAATCCCCTTGGGTAGTTATCTATTTGATAACGAACAAATAATGTTCGATTTTACCCGGGTAAGTGATGAGAAAAGAGCATTGTTTAAACAATGGCTTTTGGAACCCCATCAAAAAGAAAAAACTAAAGCCTTTTTAAGTGGCGTAACTGTAAATGAGTATCGCGGCTTTACAGCAGAGGTTGCTTTAACCTGGTGGGGAAGAATAGTAAGCTGGTTTCAGGGACAATATCTAGAGCATTGGAAAATAAGTGATTTAGATTTATCACTGAAAAATATATCCCATTATCAATTGACAGGCATTCAAATGTGTCATGGTAATCACGGGATATTAATTGGATTTAATCAATTTTTAGTTCCGGGAACAGGGACAAAATATAAAGATCCTAATGACTCACAGCAAGAACCTTTAGGAAATACAAAACGAGTTTTTATTACCGATAAATTGGTCGATCAACTTATCTCGCTTAATATAAAAAATATTAACTTTGAATCAATATGCAAGAGTCCTCATCCTCAATCAATAGAGGTAGATGATCCACAAGAACGCCTAGATAAAATGTATGATTATCGAAGAATGCAGCGTTTTATGTCATTAAAACCTTGGTATGTTCGAATTTGGAATTGGCTATTTCCCTGGATAAGTGAAGAAAAAGTTAAAAGTAAATCAATTAAAGAAAAACATGTAGTGCCTCTATATCAAACAAAAAAAATAGAGATATTTCGGTTTTTAAAATCACATGAGATTTTAGTGCGTGAAAGAAAACCTAATATTGAAAATATAGTTCTTTGTGGTGGTGGTGCAAAAATTTTTGCTCATATTGGTGTCTGGAAAGCATTAAATGAAGCGAAAATATATCCTGAAAAATTCGCTGGTAGCTCCGCAGGAGCCATTATGGCGTTAATGTGTTATTTAGGTTATACAGCGGCCGAGATTGAAGCCCTGTTTAAACATTTTAAACATGAGCATTTAGTTCATTTTGATATAAATATCAATGGAATTTCAGAAGCTCACTCCTTAAAGACTGCTCTTGATTATGCTATTGCCTATAAATTAGATCAAATCGTTTCTAAATATAAAATTCCATATCCGCACGGAAAAATTACGTTTGCTACCTTAGAGGAAATACGGCAGAAATGTCCAGGTTGTGGGATTGGAAAAGAATTGGTAGTTACAGCAACAAATAAACGGCAAGGGAAAACTCGATATTTCTCTTATTTTCGCTCACCAAATTTTGAAGTGAGTGAGGCAGTTAAAACATCTGCCAGTTTTCCTATTGTTTATAGATCAACCCTTATTGATGGTGAAGAACATAATGATGGTGGAATATTAAATAATTTTCCTACAGAGGCATTTTTTGATGATCACTCCACATTACTCGAATCAGAATACGGTAATAACCTAAAAGTATTAGCCGTTAAGTTTGATGATGGTCCAGAAAGAAAGGCTATCGATCGGGTGATGGATCGAGTTTATAGAGAGAATGTTGTATTAAACTGGATTTATAGATTATTAACTGGCGTTAGTGATCCTGCCAGCGGTTGGGAAAAAGATCGCTTGAAATTGAGAAAATATGCATGTCAATCCATTATAATTAACGTTGATAATGTATCTACATCATCGTTTACCGTGGCAGAGGAAACCAGAAAACAAATGATTGATTCTGGTTATCAAGAGACAATCAACTATTTGAATACCCGTTATCATAAAAATGACTCTGAAGAATATGAAAATGAAGAATTTATGTATACGACATTTAGTTCCCTTGGTGAGTTACTTTCCTATTGTTGTTATCGAGGTGATAGTAACTGGTTTGAAAAAGTGTATCGACTGATTGAAGAGTCTAGTGCTCCTAATCAATGCGAATTAATGCAACAAGCGCAGGAGTTGCGTAGACTTTATTTCAGTTCAAAAAGTTTTTCACCGCAAACCAACTCACCCAAAACTCCTAAACAAGATGATAATCAATTGACTTTTTTTGGTAATGAAATACATCATGATTCATCTTCATCAATTAGAAAAGACCATCACAAAATCCTGCTTGCTATATATCCTGTGTTTTTAAAATTATCGCAAGATTTATTAAAAGACAGCACAGACAAAAAGATTTTTGATTATGCGCGTCACGCTTTTTCGTTAAAAGCACCTTTTGATTGTTTGAGCCATTTTGCAAAAATCCGCAATGAAACACACATAGTTTTTCATATTGCAATTAATTTGTTAAAAGAACTTAAAAGGAATCCTAGTGAGAAAGTATATGATGCGATGAGTCAATTGCTTGCTTTGCTTAACAGTAATGTAAATGTGTGTAAAGAAGAGTATTTTTCACGTTGGGATTTATCTTTTTCTCAATGTTCACGCATATTAAGCTTATTGAGTAAGCATTCTGATATTGATCCTCAAATGCTTCGTTCATTAAGCAGAAAATATGAGCCCATGCAAACTGTGATTTCGGGTGTTTATTATGAAGATGATTACGTCGATTTAGAGTCTGATGAATCATTTTCCTATAGTATGTAATATATTCATCGAACTATGGTATTTTATTAGGTAACTCGCAAATCAGGAAATAGAAACGGAATAAATTTTAATTGATGAAAATAAACGGTTTTACGTTACTTGAGTTACTTATAACTATGTCTGTGTTTATAGGCTTATCAATAATAGGGATTGGCTCATATACTTATTTTGTGAAAAAAAATGAGCAGAAGACGATAATTGATGAACTTCGTACGGCAATACAATATGCCAAGATGCAGGCTATTATTCTTGGCAATCCTGTATATCTTTCTCCTCAAGATGCGTCATCGAATTGGTCAAAGGGTATTGTTTTAAATTTTTTAAATAAAAAAACGAATCAAATGGAATTGATTTATCAATGGCAATGGAGTCATCCTCGTTGGGACTTGCATTGGGATGGAGTAAGTTCATCAAAGAAGATCACTTTTTCAACTTATCCTGGACAAGCGATTAGCAACGGACGTTTCATTTTAATGAATTTAGATACCCATGAACAGACTGTTGTTATTTTGAATCGACTAGGAAGAATAAGAGTTAGCAATAACTTGTCGCTGATGCGTTAATTTTGTAAGATCATCCTGAAATATATTTTGTAATAAGTAGCTAACATACATGTCTATTAATACCCATTCCATTTACACAATAAATGCACAAAGTTCGGAACAACTTTCACAATGGCTTAATTATAACGCTTCATTAACTGATAAACTGCTGCAAATTAAAGGGGAATCACGCATTCAGCTTATTTCCCAATGTTGGAGAGATACAGACTGGTGGGGTAGAAACCTTCTACAAATCCAAGATAACCTCGTCTTTCAACGTGAAATCATGATGAAAAGTCATGATGTTGTTTATTGGTATGCACGAAGTATTATTCCTAAGAGATGTTATGAGCTTGATCCTGCTTTTTTTGGACGCTTAGAAAACGAATCAATAAAAAACTTAATTTTTAATGAAGATCGAGTGCATCGCGTTCGATGGACAAGCTATCCTGTGGATCAACAATGCTTGGAGTATTATTGGGTTAAACAAAATCTGGACTCAATTAATGGTGTGCTTTGGGTGCGACTCGCTGAGTTTTCATTTCAACAAAAAGAATCATTTTTTTTGGCTGAAATTATGTTACCTGAACTTGAGAATATTAACTCATGAAGTGGAATGCATACTGGCGATTAATGCGTTTTGATAAGCCCGTGGGAATTCTATTGCTCTGGTACCCAACGGCATGGGCTTTATGGTTGGCAAATAAAGGACTACCATCGCTCAGACTGTTAATCTTTTTTTTATGCGGTACTGCACTGATGCGTGCTGCGGGCTGTGTGATCAATGATATTGCTGATCGAAATATTGATAAACATGTTGCACGCACTAAACTAAGACCGCTAACTGCTGGTGAAGTGAGCTTGCCAGAGAGTTTTCTTGTATTAATAACATTACTTTTAGCTGCATTATTTATATTAATTCAGCTTCCTAGAAATTGTTTTTTTCTTGGATTAATCGCACTATTTATTTCTCTGTTATATCCCTTTTGTAAACGCTTTCTCAATGCACCCCAATTTGTTCTTGGTTTAGCATTTTCTATGGGAATACCTATGGCTTATGTTGCCTCAGATCGATTTTTAAATAGTGAATGTTTCTTGTTGTTTTTAATAAATTTTTCCTGGATTATTACTTATGACACCATGTATGCCATGGCTGATAAAGCGGATGATTTACGAATTGGGGTGAAATCGACTGCAATTTATTTTGCTAGTTATGATCGGGTGATTATTGGTTTGTTACAAGGTTTATTTCATAGTTTGTGGTTATATTGGGCATTCATAAATCAAATAAATTTATCGTTTTATATTTTTTGGTTTATAGCGGGTATTGTCTTGATTTACCAACAAAAGCTGATTAATAAAAGAATACCTCAAGATTGCTTTAAAGCCTTTATTGTGAGTGCGTATTATGGCGCATTAATGTGGTTGGCTGTTGTTGGTATTGGTCTGTGATGATCTTCCTGAACATATAAGACCATGTTCTCACAGTAGTATTATAGTTATAGTAGCCCGGATTCCACTACGCTTCACCCAGGCTACACCTATAGTTTAGATTTAAAAGGCCTCACTACCATTATCTGCAACAACTCGAGTATGTTTTCCATAAATTACAAGTATTTTTTGCTTTGTTTTCAGCTTGAGATCTTCTGCTTGTACTACAGAAATAATTCCTCCTGAATTTAATTTAATGACATATTCAACACCACGTGATTGGTTATAGCCATTGTCCTCAAAACTATTGTTTGTGTTATTAGTTACATTGCTCATTGTTCGATGCAAATTCACAGGGCGTTTGGAAATAATTGTTCCTGGAATTACTTTTTTAATCTTACCTACCTCATTTGAATCATATTCACCAGGAGGCAATGCTTTATTACAGCTTGATAAAATAAGACCAAAGAATAATACTAAAATTGGTTTAAATATGTTTTTTCGATTCATAGATACTCAAACTCCAGTAAGGAACATGATTAAGATAATAGCCCCATATCAAATTTAACTGTGAGCTTATCTTGAAGCAAATAGGGAATTATCTATGTCACGTACTAATTAATTTTACGATCGAATGAAGTATAACCGAGAATTAATTTATTTTTAACAGTTCTTCTAATAAACTGCTGGCCCCAATGCGAAACCAGCTTTTATTAATTTGTTTGCCAATTATCAACTCTGCGAGTATGGCATAATTATATGCTTGCTGTGGCTTTCTAATGCCTCCTGAAATCTTAATCCCACAGACTCTACCTGCATCTCGAATAGCACTTAAAATAGCAAATGCTGCGGATAATGATGCTCCTGTAGATATTTTTCCTGTTGATGTTTTAATAAAATCGCAGCCTGATTCAATTAACTCATTGCTTGCATTGTAAATAGCTTTGATATCAGGAAAAGAGCCTGTTTCTAAAATAATTTTTAAAGTAAGCTTATGCCTCTTACATAATTGTGCAATAGTATGGCATTGATTTAACGCTTTTTGCATTTGTCCCTGAAGATATATATGGTAAGGAAAAACATAATCAATTTCTCGAGCCCCCAGCTCAATTGCCTTTTCTATAGCTTCAAGTGAAATAGAGAGTTCTTCGCTTCCATGGGGAAAGTTAATAACCGTAGCCAAATCAATATTATTTTGTGAAAAAAATTGATCCAGATGCTGTATATGAATGCAGAGCGCAGCAACTTTATTTTGATTCGCATTGTGTTTTAATTGCAATAATGCTTCAGGAGTTGCATGTTCATCCAATAATGTAAGATCAATGGTTTGAATAAGTTGCTTGGCGGGGATGATTCTTTTGGAATAGCTACCAAGCAACGTTTCCATGACCTCATTCAAATGGGTCTCTAAAGTCACTTTATACTCGCAATGTATTGTTTTAGAATTAAATTAAGTTTTTCCGCAGCACTTTCTGCCATCGCGACTACAGACTCGTGGCTGTGTGCAGTTTTTGAGAGACCTGTTGCATAGTTAGTAATCATAGCAATAACTGCTACGTGCATCCCACAATGATTCGCAACTAATACTTCTGGTACAGTAGACATGCCTACAGCATCAGCCCCCCAAACTTTAAATGCTCTGATTTCGGCAGCTGTTTCGTAATGTGGGCCTAACACCGAAATGTAAACTCCTTCAGTAAGCTTAATTGAATTTTGTGCAGCAATAGATAATAAGTCAAAACGCATTTGTTTGTCATAAGCGTTATCCAAAGGATAAAATCTTGGGCCAAACTCATCATCGTTGGCCCCAATCAATGGGTTGCTAGGCTGTAAATTTATATGATCCGAGATTAGCATTAATTCTCCGGGCCCAACATCTTCTCTTAATGAGCCTGAGGCATTAGTGGCAATAAAATAATCGCATCCTAACAGTTTTAAAGTACGAATATAGGTTTTAACTGTTTCATAGTTCTCTATACCTTCGTAAGTATGAGCTCGACCTTGTAAACATACAACACCCACATTATTCCAATAGCCAAAAATCAAATTACCACCATGTCCTTGCACGGTAATTTTAGGGAATCCTGGTAACTCTTCATAACTGATTCGTATTGAATCTTGTAACTCATCAGCAAATTTCCCTAATCCTGATCCCAAAACCACCCCAATGGTTGGTTTAAATGAAGGGTATAATTTTTTGATATAGTTTGCTGCTAAATGGGCATAGCTCTGCTTTGGTGCAGTATCTGTCATACAAATTTTCCTATTAATTAAGGGTTAACATCAAAATTAAATGCCAATGGTAGGAGTTCATTAATCTTTAAGCTACGTAATATTGAATCTTTATTACATAGATGGATTAGAGTATCAGTTGTTGAGAATTCATAAATCCTTTGTCTACATGCACCACAAGGTGGACACAATAAATCTGTTCCCGCAAGGATAACCATACTTTTAATATGTTGTTCGCCTGCAGAAACCATTGCAGAAATTGCTGAAGTTTCAGCACATACAGATAAACCATAAGAGCCGTTCTCTACATTCACTCCTGTATATAAATTGTCTTTATCGGTGCATATACAACAAGCCACGCAAAATTTGGAATAAGGCGAGTAAGAATGAATGAGCGCCTCATGTGCGTTTGAAATCATTTTCGCAATCGTTTGATCCATAACAAATCTCAATTAAAACTGGAAGTTTGTAAGTATAAAAGAGTATTGTCTTTAAGACTATCTTCTTCTTTATGTTCTTCGCCATTAATAACATTTGATTTAGTTGGTTCAGAAGATTGTTGGCTCGGATTTGAAAATACACTGTTGAAGCAACTGGGTTCTTGTTCGGGTGACTTAGAGTATTGTACGGAAACTGAAGGCTTTAATATTTCACTCATTTCATAATAACTTTCAGGAGTTTGGTCGGGTTTATGTTGTCCGAAATTGCAATTTAACCAGAATTCAAATGCGAATGCCCCAAGTCCCACACAAATGAGCAGTGAAAAAATAGTAATTGGTATCGCCATCGGCGGAAAGAAAAAGATAAAAGTTGCTGCAGTTGCAGCAACAAGGCTTATGGCAGTAGATGTTATAGCGTAAGATACATAAGCTTTTTGTCGTGTCGAGGAAAAATTTTCATCACCCGGAGGGGGATTTTTCAATTTATGATACTCTCCAATTGACCATATTATATTACCAAGAAGAAACAACCATGCTGCAGGAGGAAATAAAGCCGGTACAAAAATGGCAGCGACACTGATTATTGTTGCTGTAAACCCTACAATTGAGGAAAAAAGAAATTGCTCTTTAATTTGTGCAAAACCATACCATTTGCGATAGTGTTCTGGATGATCAGGATGAAGATGGCATGCTATAAACCAAGACAGATAAGCTAATGAATAAACGCCCAATGAAATGAATCGGAAAATAGCTGACGCCAGTGGAAAAGGAATATACTGAAGCTTTGAAAGCAAAAAGCCAGCAAAGAAAAAAATGCCACTTGCTTTATCTAATTTCTGGGCTACGGTCATATAAAAGTAATCCTGGAGATTTTGTAACCCTGCAAATTGTACCTTAATTAAACAGAAAAAAATAGTTTATTTCATATATTTAAGAGCATAAGAGTGAATAAAAAAAGTATCAATCATATATTTAATTTTATGATTAAAGTTTTACGAATTTATAACTGGATTTAATACAGGTGGTTCCGTTTTTATATCTGGTATTGAATGAAGAATAATGCGTATAAGCAATCCTCCACCAGGATTATTTAGAGCCATGATTTCACCCTGATGTAATTGAATTGCGCGAGAGGCTATGGCTAACCCTAAACCGTATCCGCCTGTTTTTTTTGTTCTTGACGTATCAACACGATAAAATGGGCTAAATATTCTGTTTAATTGAGCTTCAGGCACGCCTGGTCCTTTATCACTAATATCGATGTACACATGTTCTTTAGTTTCATCATGTTTTAATGAAACAACCACTTGTTCTGTGGCAGGCGAGTAATGTAGTGCATTGCGAACCACATTTTCTATTGCTCTATGAATTAATCGCTCATCAATGAACAAGCAACACGGTTCAATCACGCCTGCCTTGACTCGCGGTGTTTCCTCTCCAGCTTCATAATTGGCATCTCTAATGATATTGAGCAAAAGAGCTGAAAGATCAATTTTATTTAAATTGAGATCAGTTGTTGATTTTTCCAAACGAGCAAAATCAAGTACCTCAGTAATTAAAGCATTTAACCTGGAACACTCAAGTTCCATACGATTAAATTCTGTGTCTGCTAAATGTTGCGTTTTATTGCGTCCTAATTCAATAGCAATTTGCAATCGAGCAAGAGGGGAGCGTAATTCATGTGAAATATCTTGTAACAATCGTTCTTTGGAGTTGACTATTGTCTCCAATTGTTCTGCCATACGATCAAACTCATTGCTCAATTGGGCTATCTCATCATTATAATGACCTCTTAAATGCCCAACTCTTGTATTTAACTTTCCAGTAGCAATTGATTTAGCCGCCAATCCCAAAGATCGTAATGGTTGAGTTAAATACCGTGATAATAAATAACAAATAAGACCACTAATAAATGTGGCTAAAATGAGGCGAATCGCAAGACCAGCCCAAGGAACGCCAACAAAATGATAGATTGGTTTTTCACTTACAGCAGCAAGTCGATAAAACTTTCCTGAAGTGGATAAGATTTCATGACTCACGATGAGTTTGCCTGATTTTAATATACCTTCGCTTAGCTGATCTTGAAGTAAGTTTTCTGCAACTTTTTTTACATTTTCTGGTACGGCTTGTGTTCCAATAATTTCACCAGTGCTTGATAATAAATAAATGGACATATGGCGTGAAATACCAATTTTATTAAGCCATTTTAATAAAGCAGTTTGTCGACCTGATTCGTACGTTGCAACGGCCGCATTTGCATAACTATCCATAAATAGCTGTTCTTGGGCAGGCAATGATGATTTTTGTACAATATGACTAATTACCCAAGCTGTAGTGAAAATAATAAGTATTGTGGCGAGCCAAAATGAAATAAAAATTTTCCAATACAAACTACGCATTAAACATATATCCAAATCCTCGAACAGTTTTAACTATGGGTTCGCCTTGAGGATTGTCTCCTAATTTATTTCTTAGGTTACTGATATGAACATCGATACTTCGATCATAGGCAGTATATTTTCTGCCTAAAGCATATTCAGTAAGTTCTTCCTTTGAAAATGCTTGCCCTGGTGATTTTATAAGCATTTCTAAAATATTGAATTCAGCATTAGTCAGTTCGAGATAATTTCCACCCATGGTTACATGACGTTTGGAACAGTCAACCACTATGTTATGTTGTTCGATGACCGGTCTTGATGTGGGAATTTTTTGGGTACGTCTTAGAATAGCACGTAAGCGAGCTACTAATTCGCGAGGATTGCATGGTTTAGGCAGATAATCATCGGCACCAATTTCAAGGCCTACAATACGGTCTATATCATCACCTCGAGCCGTAAGCATGAGAACAGGTGTTTCCAAATGTTCACGAATCGCTTTTAATACTTCAAAACCATTCAGTTTCGGTAACATGACATCAAGGATAATTGCATCAAAAGTCTGATTTAAGGCTTTTTTTACTCCGTTTTCACCGTCATGAATACAAACAGCATGGAATCCCTCGGGTTCCAAATATTGGGCTAATAAATCTGTCAGCTCTATATCGTCATCGATTATGAGAATATTACCATTCATTCTTCATTATGCCTTGCGTTTATCAATACATTCCATCAACTTGATTCTTCTAGCATCTGCATTAATAATTTTAAACTCAAAAGAATCGATCGTAATCGTTTCCCCTCGTGAAGGTAAATGACCAAAACTATTCATTACAATACCACCTATTGTATCATAAGTTTCATCACTAAAATCTGCTTTAAGTTGTTCATTAAATTCATCAATAGGCATATGGGCTTTAACAATATAGTGTCCATCTTCATGTGCCTTAAGGTACGCATCTTCATCAATATCGAACTCATCTTCAATATCGCCAATAATTTGTTCGATAATGTCTTCAATGGTTACAAAGCCTGAAACTTCGCCATATTCATCCACAACAATAGCCATGTGATTTTTGTTGCTGCGAAATTCACGGAGTAAGCTATCCAAACGCCTGCTTTCAGGAACAAACGTTGCCTGACGACAAATATCTAGTAAATCGAAGGAGTCGAGATTTGCAGATTGATAGCGTAATAAATCCTTTGCATGTAATACCCCAATGATTTCGTCTGAATCTGCGGCAATTACAGGAAATCTTGAGTGGCCGGTTTGAGTAATTGTTTTGATGATGTCGCAGAATTGATCATCTTGCTTAATGCAAATCATTTGGTTTTTGGGCAACATGATATCTCGTACACGCATTTTGGAGAATGAAATAGCTCCTTCTATCATTGTCAAAGTTTCAGCGCTAATAAGAGAGCGAATCTGTGCGTCCCTTAATAAACTAACAAGTTCCTCTTGATTTTGTGGTTCTCCTTGTAAAAACTGCTTAAAACGAGCAAACCACGTAGTGCTATCTTCCTCTCTATTCAAGTTCATTACCCTCTACGTCGTAAGGATTAGGAAATCCAAGCTCAGCTAATAATTTAATTTCAATAGATTGCATTATGGCTGCCTCATCATCCTTAATATGATCATAGCCTAATAAATGCAATACTCCATGAATCAAAATCAATGCCCAATGTGATTCTAAAGTTTTTTTAAGCTGCTTGCTTTCTTCTAACAAAACCTGTGGGCAAATGACAACATCACCTAATAATGGGCATTCTAACTGTATTTCAGGTGGTAACGCACTAGGAAATGCCAATACATTTGTGGTTTTATTTTGCTTTCTGTATGTATGATTTAAATGAATCATTTCTTCTTCAGTAACCAGCCGAACAGTGAGCTCCGCTTCTTTTTTACAATCTCTTAAAGCCAGAGATGCCAAGCGGATTATTTCGTCTTCGCTGATAGGTAGTGATTCATCAGTTGCGTTTTGAATGTCGATATAATAACTCATTTATTTTTTTCCGGTTGATGCATTATCATAGCAGTCAACAATTTTAGATACTAGCGGATGCCTTACTACTTCATGACTTGTAAATGTATGAATACTAATTTCCGGTAATTTTTTGAATAATCCTACTGCATGCGCAAGCCCTGAATCAATACCTTTTGGCAAATCAACTTGTGTCATATCTCCAGTTACTACAGCTTTTGAACCAAAACCAATACGTGTTAAGAACATTTTCATCTGCATAATGGTTGTGTTTTGTGCTTCATCAAGAATGATAAATGATTCGTTTAAAGTTCGGCCACGCATAAATGCTAAGGGTAAAACCTCGATAATATCCGATTGAATCAGCTTTTGTGTTTCTTTAAAACCTATCATTTCATATAGTGCGTCATAAATAGGTCTTAAATAGGGTAGTACTTTTTCTACTAAATCTCCTGGAAGAAATCCTAATTTTTCACCTGCTTCAACTGCCGGTCTTACAAAAATTAATCTTTGTATTTCACCTTTTTCAAAACATTGTATGGCTTTAGAAACAGCTAAATAAGTTTTACCTGTTCCTGCGGGACCAACAGCAAAGGTTACATCAAAGCGGTCTATTGCATCGAGAAAGTCAGCTTGTTTGTTATTTCGGGCAACGATTGACTTTCTACATAATTTAACATGATGAACATTATGAATCATTATCTTAGGGTTTTCCTTAATAAAGTAATATATTATTAGTATAGTATTTATTATACTTTATGGCCGTATTTGGTATGGGTTCACAAGAATAGTGCAGAACGCTCATCTTCTGCAAGATTTATGCTACAATCATTCTTTTTGATATAACACAAATTCATGATCGATCTTCATTGTCATAGCAATTTTTCTGATGGAATTTTAAGTCCAAAAGAATTAATACAAAGAGCGCAAAGTAAACAGATTCAGTGTTTGTCGCTTACAGATCATGATACAGTCGCAGGTTATCCCGAATTATTGCAGGCCGCTTCTACTACATCAATTAAAATAATTAATGGAATAGAATTTAGTGTCCGATGGAAAAAGCATGAATTACACATTCTGGGTTATCAAATTAACCATTCTGCGGGTTTCCTTGAACTGATTCAACGGCAAAATCAGAGTAGAGTAGAGCGTGCGCAACAAATTGGAGCGGCATTAGATTTGCTTGGTATTTCGGATGCTTATTTAAAGGCATGCAAATTAGCAGGACATGAGCGAGTAGGAAGACCTCATTTTGCACAGCTTCTTGTGAATGAAGGCAAAGTTCAAGATCTTGCAACGGCATTTAAGCGCTTTTTAGGGAGAGGTAAAGGAGCCTATGTTCCGACTCCTTGGATTAGCATTCAGGAAGCGGTCGATGGCATTATCACTGCAGGTGGCCAGGCAGTTATCGCTCATCCTCTTAAATACGGATTGACGCGCTCTAAATTGCATGAGTTAATTAATGAATTTAAAGAAGCTGGTGGCGTAGGAATAGAGGTAGTTTCTGGTGAGATGACTGTTACTGATGTTAATGAAATGGCGGCGATATGCCTAAGGTTCCAGTTATTAGCTTCTTCTGGTTCAGATTATCATAGTGATATTTCTTCACGAGTTAAGCTTGGAGGCCAGAGGCAGCTACCAGTGAACTGTACGCCTATTTGGCATGAATGGAACATTTAACAGGGGACTTTATGAGTCAGTTTTTTGCATTACATCCTGATAATCCACAGGCTCGTTTATTGAGAAAGGCGGTGAATATTATTGAGGACGGCGGACTAATTGTTTATCCTACGGACTCAGGTTACGCATTGGGTTGTAGCTTAGGTAATAAGGCCGCACTTGAACGCATTAGAAAATTACGCCAATTGGATAAAAATCATAACATGACTCTTGTTTGTCGTGACTTATCTCAACTTGGCACTTATGCCCGTGTATCAAATCCAATATTTAGATTATTGAAAGCGTTTACGCCAGGTTCCTATACTTTTATTCTTAATGCAACACAAGAGGTTCCTCGCTTAATGCTCCATCCCAAAAGAAAAACTCTGGGATTACGCGTTCCTGATAATATGATTACACTTGCACTATTGGAATGTCTTGAAGCGCCTTTAATGAGCACTACGTTGATTCTACCTGGCGCTAAGGCCCCATTGAGCGAACCTGAAGCGATTCATGATCTGTTAGGACATCAAATCGATTTAGTTATTGATGGCGGTAACTGTGGACAAGAGCCCACAACGGTAGTTGATTTAACTGGTGATTATCCAGTGATAATAAGGGAGGGTAAGGGTGATCCCGAACCTTTTAAGTAATTAATTTAAATTTATAAAGAGGATATTGATGTCAGCATTATTTAGTTCCAATAAACGAGTTGTTTCTGGAATGCGAGTCAGTGGAAGATTACATCTTGGGCACTACCATGGTGTAATAAAAAATTGGATTAAATTACAACATCAATATGATTGCTTCTTTTTTGCAGCCGATTGGCATGGCTTAACCACACAATATGATCAACCAGGTTTTATAGAAAACCATCTGTGGGATATGATTGTGGATTGGCTGGCTTGTGGAGTAAATCCTGGATTATCACGAATATTTATTCAATCATGGGTTCCAGAGCATGCTGAGTTACACTTACTTTTATCCATGATTACTCCTTTGGGATGGTTGGAAAGAGTACCTAGCTTTAAAGATCAGCAAGAAAAATTAAAGGAAAAAGACTTATCGACCTATGGTTTTTTAGGTTATCCTTTATTACAAAGTGCTGATGTTCTTATTTATCATGCTGATTATGTCCCTGTCGGTGAAGATCAAGTATCTCATATTGAGCTTACAAGAGAAATTGCGCGTCGTTTTAATCATATATATGGTAAAGAGCCAAATTTTGAAGAGTTAGCGGCTGAAGCTATTAAAAAAATGGGAAAAAAGAACAGCAAGTATTATAGTGAGTTGCGTCGGCAATTTCAGGAACATGGAAATCATGAGGCAATTAAAACAGCACAAGCTTTGTTAGAAGATCAACCTAATTTATCTATTGGTGATAAAGAGCGTCTCTTAGGTTACATAGAGGGTAGTGGTAAAATTATTCTGCCAGAACCCCACCCATTACTTACCGAAACAGCCAAAATGCCTGGTACAGATGGGCAAAAAATGTCTAAATCCTATCATAATACAATTATGTTAAGGGAACCGCCGGAACAAGTTGAGAAAAAGATATTGACTATGCCAACTGATCCAGCAAGAGTCAAACGAACCGATCCTGGTGAGCCAGACAAATGTCCTGTTTGGCAATTTCATAAAATTTACTCCAATAATGAAGTGAAGGATTGGGTGCAAAAGGGCTGTCGTTCAGCAGGAATTGGTTGTATTGAATGTAAACGACCGGTTGTTGACGCGGTTAATAAAGAGTTACAACCTATTCAAGAAGCAATTACGGAATATGAGTCTGATTTGAGTTCAGTAAAACGAATTGTTTCTGAAGGAAGTGAAGCTGCACGAGAAGTGGCTTGCAAAAATTTGAGTACTGTACGAGAAGTTATGGGGCTTGATTATTGATGCTTGGGCGTTATATCGGTACTTTTGAAAAACAATCCTGGACGAATATAATAGCGTCCAGGTTCCACGTTACTTCCTCCATTTTACATGCACAGATTTATGCCGATTTTTGAGAGTGTATCTGTGAAGAGCCTCATAAGAATGAGTTATTAGCATGGATATTGAATTAGCAAGCAAACCAGAAGTAAAAGCAATTATTGATGGTAAGGAGCTTACGGAGCTCCCTGATGATTTATTTATTCCTCCTGATGCACTCGAGGTTCTCTTAGATTCATTTAGTGGACCTCTAGATTTGCTTTTATACCTTATTCGCAAACAGAATATAGATATACTGGATATTCCGATTGTAAGTATCACAAAGCAATATTTGCATTATATCCAATTGATGGAATGTAGACGTTTAGAATTAGCTGCTGATTATTTATTGATGGCTGCGATGCTTGCAGAAATTAAGTCACGACTGTTACTACCGGCTCCTCCTGCTAGTGACGATGATGAGGAAGAAGATCCTCGTATGAGCCTGGTACGAAAACTCCAAGCCTATGAACAAATAAAAATTGCAGCAGAATTGCTTGATACACTTCCTAGACAAGAGCGAGATCATTTTCTAGTTCAAGTAACTCCTTCTGAACTTGAACGAATAATAGTTCATCCTGATGTACATTTGGAAGATTTAATTGAAGCAATGAAATCACTATTACAAAGAGAAGAGCAGACAAGCCATCATCAAATCTCACGAGAAGTGCTATCGGTTCGTGAGCGAATGAGTCACGTTTTGTCACTACTGCAAGAACATAAAGTTTTAGAATTCAGTCAATTATTCTCGATTGAGGAGGGACGAATTGGATTGGTTGTTTCTTTGTTAGCTATTTTAGAGTTAGCGAGGCAATCACTCATTGTGATTACACAAAACGAAGCATTTTCTCCAATACATTTACAGGCAGCATAAGATGGATGAAAAGGAATTAAAAAACATAGTTGAAGCATTAATTTTAAGCTCTAATGAACCAATCTCTATAGATAAACTGTTAGAGGTTTTTGATGAATGGCAAAGACCTACCAAAGAACATTTAAGTATGGTTATTAATGACTTAACAGAAGACTATACATCACGATCTTTTGAGCTTGTTCAAGTTGCTAGTGGTTTTATCATACAAACCAGAAAAGAATACAGCAGCTGGGTTGCTCGCATGCAAATTGAAAAGCCTAGTAAATATTCTCGTGCTTTGCTTGAAACTTTAGCCATTATTGCTTATAAGCAACCAGTTACCCGAGCTGATATTGAGGAGCTACGTGGTGTTGCAGTAAGTAGTCAAATAATAAAAACATTATTGGAAAGAGAATGGATTCGTGTTTCTGGTTATAAAAATGTTGCGGGTAAGCCCGCTGTATATACGACTACAAGAGAGTTTTTAAATTATTTCAATTTAAAATATTTAAAGGAACTTCCAACCTTACCCGAGGTTATGGAATCCTTAACTTTACATAATCCTAATGAAGAGTATATTACCGAATGAGCAGCGAAAGGTTACAAAAAATATTAAGTCAAGCAGGCCTTGGATCTCGACGAGAAATGGAGCGTTGGATAGAAAATGGCTGGGTTCAGGTTAATGGTAAACCAGTGAAATTAGGCGATTCAGCAAGTGCCGAAGATAAGATCACTGTAAAAGGAAAGTTAATTCCTAATCCACTTAAAGTAAGACAAAACACACGCATTCTGCTTTATCATAAACCCGTAGGTGAAATATCAAGCCGTCATGATCCTAAATTTGAGAAGACAGTTTTTGATCATTTACCTCATTTGCGACAGGGACGTTGGGTTCAGGTAGGTCGTTTGGATTTAAATACTTCTGGTTTACTTATCTTTACAAATAATGGTGATTTAGCAAATCAATTAATGCATCCTAAATATGGACTGGAAAGAGAATATGCAGTTAGAGTTCATGGCCAGGTTAGTCCGGAGGCTTTAAATAATCTTCAAAAGGGTGTTGAACTAGAAGATGGAATAGCTAAATTTACTCGCTTGGAATTTCGAGGTGGAGAAGGATCAAACTCCTGGTATCATGTGACATTAAATGAAGGACGTAATAGGGAAGTGCGACGATTATGGGAATCACAAGGTGTGGAAGTAAGTCGATTGATACGAATTCGCTACGGTGTATTAACTATGCCAAGATATTTGTCACGTGGACAATGTTATGAATTAACACCCAAAGAGGTTACTGACTTTTTAGCCTCCTTGCCTAAATAACAATGGTGTTTAGTAGACTGGATTAGTTTAACGAAATCCAGAGGTTTTTTCGTCATCACGAGTGTAGCGAGGGGCTCTCTTTGTAACAATGTGTTAGAGCAATGATAAATCTCTCTATGCTCAAGATACATGTGTCTGTTCCTCAAGTTAGTGCAGCGATAATTCGGGCTTCTAATTATCGACCCTATATTAGGGGCTGTTGACAATTGCTTCATTAGCTTATGTTCCACGCTTTATGCGCAGAATCCAGTAAAGGCTACATTAAAAATAGGTACATTTTCGTGTGTCTCGGTATAGAGCCCGCGCATAAAGCCTGAGAGATCCTCACAAAATTTAGCCATAGTGAGGACTCTCTTGTTGATTCTGAATAGCACACTGATACAGCATGCTTAAAAGTTTCTCAAAAAATTCTTGAGAGATAGTAATTGCTTTTTTCAAAGCTCTTCTTCCGAGGAAAACGATGGATAAAACAGAGGTATGTTTAGCAGACTGGGCTTGGAAATCAGAGGCTTTTCCGATTGATTTGGTG
>NZ_RZGX01000012.1:0-133961 GCF_003990155.1 Legionella qingyii | reverse complement strand
CGTACTTTCTAACACAATCAGGCTCCTTCTTAAGATTTTTATAATCTACGTCGGGAAACGTAGGTGCCTGATTTTTATCACTTCTTATTTAAAGTGTCTATTTAAAATTCAATAAACATCTAGGAATTCTCATATCAATCTGTTCTATTCTTAAACTTTGATGAAATCGCCCTGTAATAATAGAGTACTAAGTGGCAAGCTCCATGTCGCCTATACTGATTATGCAAACATCAATATTAATTTGCATGCTACTACCAAGCAGCTAATAAAAATTAGACTGATTTAGGATATCTTTTTATAAAGCTAGTCGGGGTATGATATTTGGAGCGAATACACTTTAATATTTCGAACTTTGTATGGCGTTAGAGTTGAGTCCTGGGTATCGTCATGCTTTACCCAGGAATCAATTTTTTGAGAAGTTAAATGATCAATAAATACATGGCGCCAGGACCACGTAATATTTGAACTAACAATTCTTGCTTTTTCTGTTGAGCAATTTGTTGTAATGACTTAACGTCCTTAACTGGTGCTTTATTTGCAGAGATAATAATGTCTCCAGGTCTTAAACCAGCACGCCATCCAGCACTTGTTTCTGAAGCGCCAACGACTTGTACACCAATGACGTTACCATGAGGAGGTGTTTCTTGCTCAAAGTTTCTTAATGCCAGCCCATAAAGGAAAGGATTTTCTGATTGGAGTTTTTGCTCATGTGATTTAATGTCAGTAACAACTGCATCCAGGGAGATTGTCTTTCCATCACGTTGAACAACCATTTTAACATTTGAACCGACACGTAAGAGACTAATAGTTGTTTTTACCTGAGTCGCTTGTGTGATTTTTGTATTGTTAATTTGGGTAATAATATCACCTGATTTTAATCCAGCCCGTTCTGCAGGTGAATTTGGATTAACTTGTGATACCAATGCACCTTGAAAATCCTCAGGATATCCTAAAGAATGGGCAAGTTCAGGTGTTAAATGTTGAACAAATATACCCATTAAGCCTCGATGAATTGAGCCGAATTTAATAATTTGCTGTGCTACATCTTTTGCCATGTTAATGGGTATAGCAAAACCTATTCCCACATTACCACCGTAAGGAGAAAGAATTGCAGTATTAATCCCAATCAATTCCCCTTTTGTATTAACCAATGCACCACCAGAGTTACCTGGGTTAATTGCAGCATCAGTTTGGATAAAGTTTTCTACTCCCTCAATGTTTAAGTCGCTGCGTTTTAATGCACTAACGATACCAAAAGTTGCAGACTGACTATTACCAAAACTGTTTAAGCCGAAAGGATTTCCAATAGCAACTACAAAATCACCTACTTGTAATTGATCTGAATCGCCTATAGGCAATGATTTTAAGTTTGTAGCATTAATTTTTAATATAGCTAAGTCTGTTTCACTATCGCTGCCAATCAGTTTGGCTTTTAAGCGTCGGCCATCCTGTAACGTGATGGTGACAAGATTTGCGTTGCGAATTACATGATCGTTGGTAATAATGATCCCGTTTTGTGCATCTACGATAACACCAGAGCCTATACTTTCAAATTTACGTCCTTTTTCAGGAGCTGTTTGATTCGGCTGTCTGCTGTTTTGAGCTTCTTCATCATTGCCAGAAGAATTGGGTGATGTGGCACTAGCAGGTAAATAACCTTGTACTGCAACATTCACGATTGCAGGCATGATGTTTTTTAAGGCTGGGGCTAAACTCGGTATGGGAGCGGCATCTGCTTCGTTAGCCGCATAGGTAAATGAGGCTGTAAAAAGAAGCAGGGTACTTATAATGAATTTGATATGTTTAATCATATTATTAGTCCTGAGGTTGATCATTAAACCAGATTAAGGTAGCTATTCTACCTGTTTGTGACGTTCTTCGATAGGAATACAACTCATTTTTTAACTCAAAAGTACATAGTCCAGACTGATAAACTGCTTTAATATCTCTGGAGTTCAGAACAATTTCAGCAATTAGAGGCAAGTTAGCCAGCCATTGTCCGTTAACGGGTTTAAAAGCTTGCTTACTTAAAGGGTACTTAATGGCAAATGCTTGATATACCTCCTCACCCACTTCATAACACTTTTGACAAATTGATGGGCCTATCCACGCCAATACATCAGATGTGGGGCTCATCATTTTATCAAGCGTATTTTCAATAATACCCTGAGCTAGTCCTTTCCAGCCTGCATGAATAGCTGCAATCTCGGTACCTTGTACATTACAAAGCATGATAGGCAGGCAATCTGCAGTAAGAATCACTAAAGGGTGTTTCGACGAGCGAGTTATGGCGGCATCTGCATTTCTGTTTGAGTCTTCTTCTGCAATAACACAATGAGTACTGTGAGTTTGAGATAACCATTGAGGCTCACCAGGCAGATGCAACATCTCCACAAGTTGTTGCCTGTTTTTTAGTACATGTTGCTCATTATCTCCCACACCCAAGCCCATATTATTGCTGTCATAAGGAGCTTGGCTATATCCCGATAAACGTGTTGTACTCAGGGCCGTGACATTTTTTGGCGCCGGCCAATTAGCTAAGTTAGTCTTCATAATGCGCGTCCAATGTGTTAAGAAGAAGGTTAAAATCATCCGGCATTGGGGCCTTAAACGTCAACTCATTTTCTATTTTTGGATGATAAAATGAGAGGGTAGTGGCATGCAGTGCTTGTCTTTTAAAATCTTGGAGTACAGTACGTAACTGTTCGCTGGCATGAGCCGGGAATCTCATACGTCCACCATACAAAGGATCACCAACTACAGGATGATGGATGTGGGCTAAATGGACTCTTATTTGATGGGTTCGTCCAGTCATTAGATTGACATCTAATAAAGTAAAATCCTGATATTGTTTCTTTACGGAGTAATGGGTAATTGCTTGTCGTCCTTGCTCCTGAACGGCCATTTTTAATCGATTTCTTGGGTGCCGTCCAAAACCAGTATCAATCGTTCCACCAGAAATAATATGACCTTGTACTAAAGTAACATAATGACGCTGAATTTCGCGAGCTTGCATTTGTCGTATTAAAGAAGTATGTGCTGGTAGAGTTTTTGCTACGACTAATAAACCTGTTGTATCTTTATCTAATCGATGAATAATGCCCGCCCTGGGTAAATGGTATAAGGATGGTGCATGATGCAGCAACGCATTAACCAATGTATGTTCTTTATTTCCAGCTCCAGGATGAACTACCATATTTTCAGGTTTATTGAGTACTAGAATATCTTCGTCCTCATACACAATATTTAAAGGAATTTCTTCAGGCACACAATGATTGAAATCCAGGTCTGTTAAAGTAAAATCCACATTAATTTCAATCAAATCTCCATCTAGCACTTTGTCTTTGGGTTTGCATGGTTTTTGATTGAGAATTATTGTCCCGTTTTTGATCCAATTACTGATTTGCGAACGAGAATAGTCGGGAAGCAAATGCGCGAGCACACTGTCAATTCGTTGATTGTGATACTCGCGTGGAACAGTTAGTTTTTTATGAATATGTTCTATCATCAAATCGTTTCAGTCTCAACTGCGATGAGACGACCTCGTAATGAGTTAGGCAAGGCTTCACTGATTTGAACATCAACAAATTGCCCTATTAAATGCGCTGGACCGTCAAAGTTCACCACTCTATTGCATTCGGTACGACCAGATAGCTGTTGGGAGTCTTTTTTAGCGTGGCCAGTTACCAATAGTCTCTGGATACTTCCAGTCATAGACTGACTGTAACGAGATGCTTGCAGTAGCAGTCTGTTTTGTAATATCTGCAATCTTTGCTTTTTCACTTCGACAGGGGTGTCATCGGGTAAATTCGCAGCAGGGGTACCTGGTCTTGGACTGTAAATAAAACTAAATGAGGTATCGAAGCCTATTTCATGAACCAAATCCATCGTGTCCTGAAAGTCTTTATCTGTTTCTCCTGGAAAACCAACAATAATGTCCGTAGATAAGCGAATATCTGGACGTACTTTACGCAATTTTCTGATTTTGGATTTGAATTCTAAAGCAGTATAACCTCGTTTCATTAAGCCTAATATGCGGTCAGAACCACTTTGTACCGGTAAGTGCAGATGATTTGCTAACTCAGGTACTTCAGCATAAGCATTAATTAAATTATCTGAGAATGCTAAAGGATGTGACGTGGTAAAACGAATTCTACCTATTCCTTCTATGGCAGCAAGATAATGAATTAATAGTGCCAAGTCAGCAATATCTCCATTTTCCATCACCCCCCGATAATCGTTAACATTTTGCCCTAATAAATTGATTTCTCTAACGCCTTGAGTTGCTAATTGATAACATTCAGCAAGCACATCATCAAATGGTCGACTGATTTCTGTGCCACGAGTATAAGGTACAACACAGAAGCTGCAGTATTTGCTGCAACCCTCCATAATTGAGACAAATGCTGTCGGACCTTCGGCTCTTGGTGCGGGCAGGTGGTCAAATTTTTCAATTTCCGGGAAACTGATATCAACTACCGGTTTTTTCTTTTCCGCGCGTTCATTGAGTAATGCAGGAAGTCGGTGTAATGTTTGTGGGCCAAAAACGATATCGACAAAAGGGGCTCTTTTAATGATGTCTTCGCCTTCTTGACTTGCAACGCAGCCACCAACGCCAATCACTACATGCGGGTTTTTTGCTTTATATTCACGCCATTGGCCTAATTGAGAAAAAACTTTCTCTTGTGCTTTTTCACGAATAGAGCATGTATTGAGCAATATTACATCTGCTTCTTCAACGTTTTCCGTTTTGACTAAGCCATGCGATTGCAACAAAACTTCTGCCATTTTAGTTGAATCGTACTCATTCATCTGGCAGCCGTTGGTTTTGATGTATAATTTTTTAGCCATATCAAATCTACTTTAAAAATGTGTAGCCCGAGTGAAGGTAACAGGGGAACCCGGGTTCCGCTTTACTGTACCCAGGCGACTATATCCCAGGAAGTGTCGTATTATTTCATTAATGTACACTTTGGCAATAAGTTTCTTTAATTTTTGGTAAAATAATTAAGGCAATAAGCATCCCTATTGGAATAATAGCAAGTCCGGTATGGTAAGCTGCTAATGGATACACTCGAACATTTCCATTCAGCTCTCCTTTCCACATCCGGTCAAGGATGAAACCAATGAGTGGTTGTGCCAATGCAATACCTATCATATTCATCATGTTCATAAAACTTAAACCTGTAGCGACAGATTTTTTATTGCATAATTCTTTAGCTACAGTAAATGCAGGTAAAAAGCCTGCGGAAAAAATACCAAATGCAAAAAGTAAAATTTCCATATATATTTCATTACTAATTGGAGCAAAAATTAAAATCGTAGAACAGATAAGTGCCCCAATGCATCCTATGTACATAGGTGGCTTGCGTAAACCAATACGATTTGAAAACATTCCCCATAAGGGGCTGGCAATTGCCCAACCGATGAACACTAGAGAAATATAATTTGCTGCGGTTGTCTTGGTGATCGCCATTTTGGTCATCAAGAAGGGAACACCCCACAGTCCACAAAAAACCGGGGTTGCCATATACATTAGACCACCATAGCAAGCAACTAACCAAAGCTGCTTGTTTTTTATTAGTGTTAATAAGCTGGGTATTACGCGTTCCTCTTCAACTGGATGATGAGATATTTCCTGCTTTTCGGGAGTATCTTTAGCAATAGCAACAAGCAGGACAGCAAGAACAAGGCCAGTGGTTCCCATAATGAGCATGCTGTTACGCCAGCCAAAGTTATCAATTAATAATGCTAAAGGTGCTTCACCACCAATTGCTCCTAACATTCCCAAGGTAACCATGAGGCCAGTAAGCAAGGCAAAACGTTGTGCTGGAAACCAATTTGCAGCGAGTTTCATAGTACCTACGGCGGCAAAAGCTGAACCAAAGCCTATCATCAATCGAGCTACACAGGCCATAAAGAAGTTATCAGTCATTCCGAATGCGATAGTGCTCACAGCACAAACAATGGTCGCTAGAGTTAACAATCGTTGTGGACCAAAATAGTCCATTAACACGCCACCAGGTAATTGCATTGCTGCATAGGAATAGAAATAGACACCAGATAGAATTCCCAATGTTTGACTGGTAACTGCGAAATCTCTCATTAATTCGTTACTCATAACACTGGGAGACACTTGTAAAAGACATTCATAAAAATAAAATAAACAACCCAAGCCCCATACCATCCAAGGCATTATTGATTGTATCCTGAAATTAGCTACTGATTCGGACTGTGTATTGTAATATGTCATGCTTTTATAATTCTCCAAATTCATCTACATGGAATTGATCTTTTATAAACTACTTCAGTCATAAAGTAAGGGCTTAGTATTATCCCGGCCAATCATCTAAGGCATTCTTCAATCGCAAAAAGATGCTCGTATTTAATTTTCTCAACCTGCGCTTCTTCCTTACTCTGGCGCACTCTAAAATTTCATTTTGTGAGTATGCGAAGTATGTATTGTGAATAAAACTGGGAAAAGCCTCATAGGGTTAGGTTGCCAAAACCCTACATCACTTGTAATGCAGTTTTTTTATATCGCAAAGTCAACGGTCAACGTTATCACACAAACGTATAAATTTCACCATATAAAATATTAACAGATTGTACATAAATTGTCTACTACTCATTTGAGTAATCAGCCGGATCAATCACTACGCGAGTACCTTTCATACCATCACCCGGCAGGTCAATAAATTCTTCATTAAGCCAGCGGGCATCCTCAATAAACATCCTGACACAACCGTGACTTGCTCTGTATCCGGGTACTTCATAACTGCCATGCAGTGCATAGCCTCTGAAAAAATGCATGCAATAGGGCATTAGAGCGCCACCATCATTACCATCAGCTCTTCTCGGGAATACAGTGGAAACACAGTCTATATCTTGTTTTCGAATTACTCGAAAAGAACCTGTTGGTGTACTACACCCCCCAATAACACCAGTGCACTTTCCTATTCCTGATGAAATAGGCCCCCACCAGAGTAGTTCACCATCTTGATCGTATGCAGCCCACGCTAATTTTTTTTGACTTACATAAATTGTTTTTTCTCCTTCGGAGTCAATATATCTAGGGAAGGGTGAAACATCATAGATTGTCAAGCGATCGATGTTTTTGGGGACAGCAATAGTCATTCCTGGGCGTAATGAGACATTCATACGATTAATTCGTCGCACCATGTCTCGCTCTTCAGCATTAGGAAACAAATTATCCCAACTTTCGCCATTTTTAACTTTCATGCAAAAGTAATCTGGTGAATTACATAGAGTTTCACCGTATCGCGTATGGCCGAGAGCGAGCTGACTCATTGTCAATAAGTATATAGAGACTGTCATTGATATCATAAGTTTCATAAATGATCTCAATTTAAGCTGTTGTACTCTCTATAGCGACACTTTAAAAAATAACTTTAAAATTATATAAGCTCTATATTATTAACTTAATTAACCTATAATTTTTATAACTTATTGCTTGGTTAAAGAGTTGTTTTATTGTGCATTTATAACCTGAGTTTTTCATAACTCATGAAGATGGTGTACTTGTGGTGCTATGAAAAAATAGCTAATGGCCTTAGCTGGAATGGCGAGATGAACAATGAGGTAAACACTTAAAAAAGTTTAAAATAAATACGATTCCCTTACATGATACCAAGAGTAAGCTTGAAATGCTGCGCTTTAAGCAGATTATTAATTTACATCTTGTTGGCTCAAGGATGAATCCAATCAAATAGGTGATGCCACTTCGATTAAGATAAAATGTTCTCTCGTTACTTTTTCATGGAATATTCAGTTAAATTTAGGATAGAATCTTTCTAGGTGCTTTAATTTCTTTAATCGAAAAAAAGCCTCAGTCGCCAGCAAAGATAGGGCAAGATGCCTAGAGTAAATAGAGCTCAATTTACAAGGAAGCAACATAAAAAATCAATATATGAGATAGTCTATAATCATCGAGATGCCTCCTAATTTTCTAGGGTCTGTTGACAATTTCTTCATTAGCGTACGTTGCGTGCTTTATGCGCGAAAACCAGTAAAGGCCGATTTAAAAATAGGTACATTTTAGTGTGACTCTGTATCGTTTCCACTCATAAAGTGCAGGATTTAGGTGGAATTAAATGAAATGTCAATAGACTCTAATTAACATGTTGAAAAATTATGGCTAGTAATTTTAAAGTTAGCATACGCACTAGTATTATTACCTTATTTATTTTTTTGTTAAGTCTGGTAGGTTTTACTATCATTGGTATTAATTATCTGGCGTTCAATAAAGTTCTCAACAATAGTGCAAAGGATTTAATTGCAAAAACATCTTTGCTGGTTAAAGAACGATTTCATGTCTATTTAGACCCTTTAAACCATAGTTTAATTGAAATAAGAGATGCGATTGGTAATGATATTATTGACCCAGATAATCAGAAGTTATTTGGGCAATTTCTTTTTGAAACAATCCGATATAACCCCGAAATGTTTATGATTCATTATGGTGCAGCGAATGGTGATTTTTTTAATATAAATAGAGAAGGAAAAATAGGACTTCAATTAATCCACATAGTTAACTCCAAACCACCTTTTGCTAATATTCATTATGAGTTGGATAAACAAGGGAAAATAGTTAAAAAAGAATCGATTACCGGTCGCTATGATCCAAGAAGTCGTCCTTGGTACCAAGAAGTTGTACAAAATGGAAAACCTATATGGACTAATGCATATAAATTTTATCTGTTCGGTAAAAAGCCTGGTGTCACTGTTGCTGCTCCAATATACGATAAAAATAAAAAGCTAAAAGGGGTTGTTGCAATTGCACTAACAATCAATGGGCTACAACAATTTATCAACGAACTGGAATTGACGAAAAACACGATGATTTATGTCATTAATAATGATTCAAACATCATCGCTTTTCGTGATCCCCGACGTCACGAGGACATTCGGGGAAAAAAATTAGATCCTGATTTGATAAAGAAGCTTGATATTCCATCAGATTTACTAAGAGTTAATGATTTTCATCCAATAAAAAACTCTTATGTGTATGAACATCAAAGATATTTTTACTCATACCAACCGATATTCAATAAATCGGGGGCTGGACCTTGGCATATTATCATCATTACCCCTGAATATGATGCGATAGCACCTCTTCAAAAGTTAAGCAAAGGTTATATCCTTTTAACTATCTTCGTTTTATTTATTGGCGTAATGTTAGTTCGTATCGTCTCACAGCGAATATCAACTCCTATCATTCAATTAGCTGAAGAGGCAAAAAAAATCAGGATGTTTAATCTTGGCTCAAGGCCATTGCTAAAAACTATGATTAAAGAAGTGAGTTATTTGGATCGAGCGTTATTTACCTTACGCTCAAGTTTAACCTCTTTTCAGCGTTATGTTCCTCGTTCTTTAGTCAAAAAATTAGTGCGTACTAGAAAAGTCGCCGAGGTTGGCGGCCAAAATCAAATAACTACCATTTTATTTTCTGATATCCAGAATTTTGCAACAATTTCAGAATCAACTTCTCCTCAAAAATTGATGACTTATTTATCTGATTATTTTCAGTGTATGACTGAAGTAGTGATTCAACATGAAGGTACACTTGATAAATACATTGGTGATGCAGTTATGGCCATTTGGAATGCTCCTGTAAAAGATGAACAACATGTATTTCATGCTTGTGAAACAGCCAGAGCGATGCAAGAACGTATTAAAAAGTTAAATCAAAAGCATAAGAGAGAAGAGTTTCCTGAATTTAATATCCGAATTGGTATTCACACCGGTGAGGCCATTATTGGTAATGTAGGCTCTGAAGACAGACTTAGTTATACGGCCTTAGGTGATTCAGTGAATTTAGCAAGCCGCTTGGAATCAATTAATAAAAATTATTATACTCAAATTATTGTGAGCCATGATACGTTCACCCACGTATCTGAAAAATTCCCTTTTCGCTTATTAGATAAGGTTGCTGTACGAGGTAAACGGAAAAGCATCGCGATTTATGAACTAATCACTGCTCAAGATCTTGAAAATCTTAAGCAACACAAAGAAGAATTTACTGAAGCATTTTCCCTATATCAAAAAGGCCTTTGGGAAAAAAGTATCAAAGCTTTTATGAGGCTTACTCCTGCCTACCCAGGAGATCAATTGGCCTCAGTATATATTGAACGCTGTCGAATTTTAGAAAACACATCGCCTGCTCATTGGGATGGCGTTTGGCGCTATGAACATAATTGAAGAAAGATTTTTATGTCTATGCTTTTAAGAGAGTTTTTCGATGCCTGCAATCAAGAAATTCAGTAAAATTCATCTCTAGTTTGCATTGCCGATATTGGCGGAACGATATGATGTTGATGACCCTGTCATCAAGGTGGAGCAAATTGATAATCAATAACAACGCCCCAGGAGGTTTTTGAACAATTGGTTCGTAATGAAAAATCAAAAGAATTAAACCCAACTGGGCTCAGTTGAAAATATAAAAATTGTAGCCTTGAGCACAATGAAAGTGCATTCAAGGCGTTGACTCCAACATGCTTCTCGCTAGATTATAGGTCAATAATATTAGGAGGAAGCTGACGCATCTGATTCTGAATGGTTTGGAGAAACTTTTTGCCAAGCTTCATGCACTTGTGCCAGCAATGAATTGGACTGAGCTAATAGTTCCTTGTCATTATTAAGATTGGCCTTTAACAGCAAATATTCAATATGCATGTATATTTGGAGTAAGTTCTTTGCTATGTCGCCGCCTTGTTCATGATTTAAACTGGTTTTTAAGCCTTCGATAATACTTAGTGCTTTACTAATATGTTCTCCTTTTTCTTGAATTTCACTTCGATCAATATTGCCTTGGGCTGTGGCAATATGAGTTCTTGCCCCTTGTAATAACAAATTGATTAGTTCATGGGGTGAGGCTGCATCAATACGAGTTCTTAATTCAATAGTCTTATATTGATTTATAACTTGTTGATAAGAATTTTTCATCAATAATACTCCAATCATTTGGTTTTGAATTTCGGTAGATTCGACAAAATTTGAGTAAGCGTATTGCTGGTGTTTTGCATCTGTGAGATTAAGAGATCTACGGCATTCCATTGTCTATAGTATCTTTGTTCAAGAGTGATGCTGCGCTCGTTTATGCGCTCTTGCATTTCGTCCAATTGTTTTGCTTGAGTATTTAAACGATCGATTCTTTCAGCAATTTCGCCATCTTCATCCACCAGTGACTCTAAATAACTATCAATCATTGAGGCTAATCCATCACTGACAATAATTTGCCCTCGATTCCCAACGAGTCCTGAAATTACATCAATCGATAATGTATTAAAGTCACCAGTGCCATTTAGAGTAATTCCATCTGTTGAGGTGGCTAAAATGCCTCCTATGCTACCAGCCATACTCACTCCAGGAGTATATTCGTTTAAAATAACGTTATATGCTCCTGCAGCAACTTCAGTATCAACGGAGTTAATTTTAATATTTGGATCAGTGGCAGTTATTTTTTTTGCAAATAAATTGCTGATATCTTGATAATTATTATTAATCGCATCGTCAAACAATTCGGGATCAATTTCTAATAATCCATGTTTATCGCTGGTAATCCCCAAGTCAGCAAGACTTTTAATTGAGCCAACAGTAGTTAATGGGTTAGTGGCCAGGTTATATAAGTTTGTTTTTAATGCCCTTAACTTATCGTCGCCTTGCAAAACACCTCTTTTTCTAGTTTCCATATCGAAACCAGTTAAAGTGGTGATGAAATTAAGAAAATCATTGTATTTTTTGACGAAATCATTAATTAAACCTTTTAGATGTTCTACATCCTTTTTTACTGTTAGGGTGACTGTAGTTGCAGGATCGGCCTGTTGTAAGTCGAGAGTGACTCCAGTAATCGCATTTTTAAATTGATTATTACTTTCACTCAGAAGCAAGCCATTAATTTGCACTTGGCTGTTTTGAGCAGCCATAGTTTGAGTTAGTGAGGCATTATTCGTTGTGGGATCATAATTCAAAGCAGCTAGACTACCTGTAATTTGCATTGCGTATTTTTCACCTGTTTGCGATGAGGTGAGGGTCAATCTTGAACCGATGCTGTCTTGTACAATTGATGCTGTAACACCAGCATTTGCAGCATTAATTGCATCGCAAACTGCAGTAAGGCTGTCATTTCCTGAATTGATGTTAATTGTTACTGGAGACACATCAGTATTTTGTGTAAACGTTGAATTATTATTACTGTATGTACCAAAATTTATAGTGATGCTACCACTACCTATTGAAGAACTGTTGCTAGTGAAGTAGTTACTTACAAGGCTTTGTGACTGGGCCAATTGGTTCACTTTAATTTGATATAGGCCTTCAATTGCTTGTCCGGTAAGAGAAGCAGAAACATATCCAGTTTCGCTGAGCAAGCAATTCATTTTATTAAACTCACTGGCATGAGATAGGGAATCGAGTGTTGTTTGAAAGCTGGACATGGCACTTTTTAGTTGCCCAAAAGCAGATAATTCGGTAGTAACGGAGTTAAGCTTTTTATCATGTCGCAATTGTAGAGGCATGAGATCGGCTTTCACCATGCTTTCGACCATTGCTTTAATATCCAAACCTGACCCAATGCCTGGAGTTGATAGGCCCATAATATTCCCTTATTTGTTCTCGTAATTTCAATGAAATTACGTTTTATCCATAAATTGCATTAAACATGTTTGTCTATAGAACCACTAATAATCCCATCAAGCAAGTTTAGTAAATGCAAATACTCGTCGGAGGGTATTTTGCGGATTATTTTGTCTGAGATTTTTTCGGTGACTATAGTTTGCAAAAGGCCGGTGGTGTGATCTATGGCTTGCTTTGTATCTATATCTAGATTCAAAGCTGATGTGGCGCATTTTGTCACAGGTTTAATGTTTTTATCATTTAGTTTGACTGAATCTGTTTGTAGCAATTTATTGTTTGCTGGAGGTATCGATTCCATAGTCATTTTTTAACTCCTTTCCCTTGATTGGTACCCTTAATCATTGGGACATAAATAAGCCGAAAAGCGGCAAGCGCCGCATTTCGGTTTTTTACCTTTACAACTATCCTAACAAGGAAAGAACAGATTGTGGCATTGCATTTGCTTGGGCCAACATTGCTGTTCCTGCTTGTTGCAGGATTTGGTTTTTAGTTAAACTCGCCATTTCTGCTGCATAATCAGTATCTTGAATACGGCTGCGCGCAGCAGACATATTATCAGATACGTTTTGCAGGTTAGCTACCGTAGCATCAAGTCGGTTTTGCAAAGCACCTAATGCAGCTCTGTTATTGGTAACGCTATCTAAAGCAGAGCTAATTCTCAGTATAGCTTGTTCTGCACCAGATTGAGTTGTAATGTCAATGCTATTGACCCCATTGGTATCCAGGCTGATTGTGCTTGATAAGCCAATATCAGCTACAGTTCCACCCAAAGTAATGGTTTGAGCCGCACTCATGGTGAGCTTTCCACGTAAGGTAGAAGCAAATGAACCGGCTGCAACTGTGAGTCCATCAGTACCAGCAGTAAATCCGGTACCACTTTCAGTTACTGCAATGTTTCTTCCATCGGCCGCAGTTAAAGTCATGCTACCACCATTTAGTGAAGCCACTACTCCGGTTTGACTACTTACCGCATTGATTGCATCCAGAAGGTCGGTATTGGTCATTGCAGTGGATACGTCCTGGTTGGTAAATATATCAACACCATTAATGTTCAAGTTATAAGTATCAGCTGCGGTTCCACCGATAGCTCCAACAGTTGCACTACCACTAGTTGATGCCGTTACTGTTAAACCAGGAACACCTGCTGCATTAATCGCTGCCGCTTTGGCATATGCAGATGAACTGTCTTGGCCGGTTGCTGTGCCTACATAGTTTGCAGAAGAGCTAATGCTGATTGCTGAGCTGGTACCAAGAGCAACAGTAATATCAGCAGCAGCATTACCTGTTACTGTGCTACCTTGTTGATAAGCAATGCTACCTATTGTCGAAGATGCAATACTGTTTATCGAAAACGAAAGAGTTTCACCAGCATTTGAACCAATTTGAAGAGAAGCATTGGTATAAGATCCATTCAAAATGCTTTGACCATTAAATTGCGTACTTAAAGCAATATGGTCCATTTCACTTAGAAGATTATTTACTTCATTTTGTAATGATTGACGGTTGCCTTGGCTGTAGGTTCCGTTCGCAGATTGAAGCGCCAACTCTCTCATACGTTGTAAAAGATTCGTCGATTCTTGCATCGCACCTTCAGCAACTTGTGCCAGTGAAATACCATCATTAGCATTTTTTACAGCTTGATCCATACCGCGAATTTGAGATGTCATATTTGTTGCAATTGCTAATCCTGCAGCATCATCTTTAGCACTATTAATTTTTAAACCAGATGATAACCTTTGAATCGCAGTAGCCATAGCGTTACTTGATTTGGACAAGTTACGTTGAGCAACTAGCGACGGTACGTTGGTATTAATAATTTGAGCCATAGTTATAGTCTCCTCAGACCTAAATCCCTGGTTTGGGACATTTGTAAATTGGTAAATTCCTTTTTAATGGCGAATTTACCGTACGCATAAAAGTTATCGGACGCACTACGAAAAACTTTAGGTTTATGCATGCTATTTTTCAAAAAAAGAGAGAATTTATTTATTAAAATGAGAGTGTTGTATTTTTTGTTCAATTTGTTTTTTCATGCTGAAGGACCTAAATTGTGGTTTCTTATTGCCAAAATGAGAAATGCAATACTTACAGATTCAAGATACAAGCCTGGGTGCATCCTAGAGAAATTCGGGGCTGGATTTTGAAATAGTGTTCCACCTCGGGTTCTGAGAAAAATCTCGATCCAAGTCAATGTGCATTTAAGAATATTTTTTTCTGTGTATAATATTATGATTTTATAATCTTAGGTTCCAATTATGAGTTGGTTTAAAAAACTATTACCTTCACGAGTCAGTACGGACTCTTCTCAAAAAAAAGGAGTTCCCGAAGGTTTATGGCTGAAATGTTCAGGGTGTAATGAAGTTCTTTATAGTACAGAATTAGAAAGAAATTTAATGGTTTGTCCATCCTGTAACTTTCACCACAGAATATCTGCACGAGTCCGAATTAAGCAATTTCTTGATGAGGGAGGCCAGGAAGAAATTGCTGCATCACTAGAGCCCCAAGATCGATTAAAGTTTAGAGATTCAAAAAAATATAAAGACAGAATCGTGCAAGCTCAAAAAGCAACTGGCGAGAAAGAAGCTTTGATCATTGTAAAAGGGACGTTATTACAACAACCTGTAGTTGTTGGCTCCTTTGAGTTCAATTTTATGGGTGGTTCCATGGGCGCTACTGTCGGAGAGAAATTTGTTCGTGCAATTGAAGTAGCGACAAAAGAGCAAAGACCATATATTTGTTTTACTGCCAGCGGTGGCGCACGTATGCAAGAAGGACTTTTTTCCTTAATGCAAATGGCAAAGACGTCAGCCGCTCTTGCCCAGTTTGCTGAAATCGGTTTGCCTTTTATAGTGGTTCTGACTGATCCGACTATGGGTGGAGTTTCTGCGAGTTTTGCAAGTCTTGGTGATGTGATTATTGCTGAACCTAATGCCTTAATTGGCTTTGCTGGTCCAAGAGTTATTGAGCAAACTGTAAGGCAGACCTTACCCGAGGGATTTCAACGGAGTGAGTTTTTGTTAGAACATGGCCATATTGACATGATTCTGGAACGAAAAGATATCCGTCCAGTTGTTTCTGAGTTGATATCTAAATTGACACGCAAGGGAGCAGGGGATTCAATTGCCAAAGCAGTCTCGTATTAAACCGTCCACGAAGCATGCTATAGAGAGAAGTGCGAGGATACACGACTGAAGTATGTGCAATGTCATATGAGAGTCTGAATACTGTAACAATGGAGTAATCTTTATCTATGGTAGCGTTTCGAAAGAGGTCCGTTGATGAGTGGCTACACGATTTGGAAACTAGAACTACTCATGAAATACAGCTTGGCTTAACACGTATTATGGAAGTTGCAAAAAAATTATCTCTGCAACTTCCAGGTTGCCCCGTTATTACTGTAGGTGGTACTAATGGAAAAGGATCAACAGTTACTGCCCTTGAAACAATTTATCATGTTGCCGGATATAAAGTAGGTGCTTATACGTCACCACATCTTATGCATTTTAACGAACGCATTCGCGTCAATCTAACTCCTATTTCTGATGAGGACTTGTGTCAGGCCTTTAGTATTATTGAAGAAATTCGAGGAGAAACCATATTAACTTATTTTGAAATGACTACCTTGGCAGCATTGTGGCATTTCAGAAAAATGCAATTGGACGTCATTATTCTAGAAGTTGGGTTAGGGGGGCGTTTAGATGCTACGAACATCGTTGATGCAGAACTATCCATTATTACTACCATAGATTTTGACCATCAGGATTACCTGGGTAATACGCTTGAAGCAATTGGATATGAGAAAGCGGGCATCCTTCGTTCCGGTAAACCGTTTATTTACGCGGATGTCCATCCCCCCACGTCAGTCACAGATACAGCAAAACAACTTGTTGTTCCTACTTATTTTTGGGGACAAGAATTTTCAATTCAAGAGCAAGATTCTACCTGGAATCTCCATTACAACAATCAGCTTAAGCTTTCTTCAATTTATGGGCTACCGAAACCTTCTATTCAGCTAAAATCAGCGGCTGCTGCAATTACTGCTTGTCTTTTACTGGCACATTATTTACCTGTGACGCATAACCATTTTCAAATTGCTATGCAACGTATTTTTATTCCTGGTCGCTTGCAATTGCATAAAGATACAGTGAGCACTATATTTGATGTATCTCATAATTCTCAATCGGCAAAATTGCTCGCAAATACGTTACGCACGATGAAAAAAGCAAAAGTTCATGCTGTATTTTCAGCATTGAAGGATAAAGATATTTTAGGGCTTATTATGCCATTAAAGGATTGTATTGATCATTGGTATCCGGCACAATTGCATAACAAACGTGCTGCTAGTGAGGATTTATTGCTCACATTCTTTAAGAATGCAGAAATTCCTGTGGAAATTTGTTATAATAGCCCGCTTATAGCTTTTGAAACAGCGTTGAAACAAGCTAAACCTGGTGACTTAATTGTTGTTTATGGGTCTTTTTTTACTGTGAGTCATGTAATGGCTAATAGGAGATTCAATGAAATTAGTAATTGATGAAAAGCTAAAACATCGTTTGGTTGGTGTGGCTGTTGTTTTATCATTAGGAGCAATTTTTCTGCCCGCAATGATGAAAAAATCAAGCCAGCGCCTTGAAAATAATTTCAGTGTAAATGTACAGTTACCTCCTAAACCAACTAGCCCTAATGTAGTGATGACTGATGAAAAGGAAATGTTTGAAACTATAAAAGTGGCTAAGGTTCAAATTCCTCCTGCTGCAGAGCATAAGGGATCAGACCTTGGTAAAGAAGACTTCATTCAATCTATTCAAGTAGCTGATGATGCAGCTGTTTCTGTTGCTAAAGCAACTTCTGTACCTAAGGTAGACGAAGTAGCTAAACCAATTGAGTTAGCTTTAAGTAATGCTGCTAAAAATGTTGTTAAAAAACAAATAAATGTAGCAACTGTATCTAAACCAGCTAAACCAGCTATACAAGCTAAACCAGTTAGACCGGCTGCAAAAGTAAATATTGCAACGATTAAAAAACCGACAGTTGCTCAAGCAAATAACAGAGGTTCATTGCGCAAACAGAGTATTTATGCTGTTCAATTGGCTTCTTTTTCACGATTGGCTAATGCTCAAGCTTTGGTAAGTAAATTACGTAGCAAGGGGTATAAGGCAAATTACGTCAAAATTACTGGAAGACAAGGTTCGATTTATAAAGTTTATGCCGGACACTCACCTGTTAAAAATGATGTAATGAAATTAAAAGTTCAATTAGCAAGCGCCATGCAGTTGAATGGTTTCATAGTCAATACCGGAGTTAGCTAATCATGCAATTTCAATGGGTTGATATAATTTTAATAATCGTTATTGGTTTATCCACTATTACTGGCTTATTAAGAGGGTTCATTAAAGAGTTTATTGCTTTAGGAGTATGGATCTTAGCTGTTTGGGCCGGGTACAACTATTCAAACAGTCTGAATCCTTGGCTGCAACCTTATATACAAGATCAATCAATTCTTTCAATAATTGGCTTTATTGGTGTTGTGCTTGGCGTTTTAATCGCTGGCGGTATCGCTAATGCAATATTAGGTCTGTTTTTAAAGGGAAGTGGCCTAGGTGCTATGGACAAAGTTTTAGGCGGTGGTTTTGGCTTTGCTCGTGGTGTTTTTATTCTATCGCTTATTTTCGCAGTGCTCAGTATGACTTCTATTCCTTATCAGCAATATGTTCAAAGTTCTAGAGTTTATAATCAGCTGTTACCTGTTATCAGTTGGGTTTCTGGATATTTACCTGGACTAATTAATAAAGCAAAACAGACTGTATCAGTAAACGAGTCATTTAAACTTATCGATATAATTCCTGAGACTTGATGTATTCATAGATTGCGTAGGGGAGCTTGTTTTTAACTTCAGCTCCCTTTTTTATTTCTTCCCGAATAGAAGTAGAAGAAATTTCATAATGACCTGCATCAAATAGAAAAACGATTCCAGCTTGAGTCCTCAGAAGTTCCTTTTTGCTTTTACTTTGATGTTTTTTCAAAAATTTTCGCATGATCTCTGGGGTAGGCTGATCAGCAAACTCAACTCTATTGATGACTAACAAATTAGCCAGCGTAATGATTTTCTCCCATTGATACCAATGAGGTAATGATAGAAAAGCATCATGCCCGATAATTAATGTTATGGATGCATTAGGATATTCCAACCTGAAACTCAGCAAAGTTTCAACCATATATGATGGGGTATCACGTTTTATCTCGCGTAAATCAAGCTTAAAGTCTGGTATATCTTTTATTGCCAGGTTTATCATCTCTATTCTTTGAGCATTATTAGCCAGAGATGGTGGTTTTATAGTTGGTATTTTGCAAGGGAGAAAAATATAGGAATCAAATTTAAAATAGTTCTGTATGGTGATACTGGCTTGCAAGTGGCCATTATGTATGGGATCAAATGTACCACCAAAAATAGCTATGCTATGCATGTATCACCTATTAATTTACCTAAACAAAGTGAAAGAGTAGTGTTTTCGAGGGAGCTCCATACCTGAGTAGATTGGTTGGTGGATTTAATTCGTTCATCGATTAAATAGCAGTATCGATGGAGCTGTTGCAACATGGTTTTATTGAGGCGATTACAACATGCCTTATAGAGATTGATGCGTTGAGGCCAAATCTTTAATTGGCTGCAAGCACTTTGAATATCAATTTTTTGTTCTATTAAATAAGTCAGCTGCATGATTAATCTTATTTCTTGGCTTAGTAACCATAAGACTAAAGTTGCCTCTGTTTTGTTATTGGCGGCATGTCGTAAAATCTGAATTGCTTTGTCACCTTGACCAAGCAAGCAAGCATCTACTAATTCAAATAGATCATGGTCACATTGATCGGATAAGTGTTCCAGTACATGTTGTGTCTCAATTTTGCAATTGGGGATACTGGACAAGGCAATTTTTTCAATGACTTGGGAACAAGCTAACATATTTCCCTGAGTGTATTGATGAATTAAATCGGGAACCTGAGGATCATAATTCATAGAGTTTTTCTTTAACTGCATGGCTATCCAGCTTTTTACTGCTTCTGAATTAAGTGGATAAGCCAGGATAAGCACGACATGTTCGTGAGAAGATAACCATTGCAATTGTTTTGCGGGTACATTGGGTGCTCTAATAGCGATAAAGCAACGTGAATTAATCGAGTTGAGGTATTCAGTTAAAATTTTCTTTCCGGTGGCATCAATTGACTTCTTATCATAAAAAATATTTAAAAATACAATCTCCGAAAATAAAGAATAACTGTTTGCCTCTTCTTTGACTCCATTCCAATCTTCTGCTGACTGAATGGATATAATTTTTTCATCACAATTATAATTCTTTTTAATGGTTGATTTTATGGTAGCTAACGAATCTTCCAACAAGTAATTATCTTGCCCGATAATCATATAGAGCGGTGCAATCTTTTTTTGTATTTGCTGGGCAAGCATTTGTTGTCTGATTTGCATGATCATTTTAACTTGAGTGTGTAATGTGTACGTGTAGCTTTTTCCTTACTCAAGACACTCCCTTTCTTAGCTAAGTGGAGGTTTTTGTAGATGGCTAAGTCGATAAATTATTTGGGTTACCGCATCTTGCTTCATTTCTCCAATTAAAATGCTTTCTTCATCTTTAGAACCTAAAATTCGGTCATTATTTAGTGTAAGCTCTCTAGAAACATTTATTTGTTCTGGTGTATCTGAAATTTGACCTGAGCGAGCTTTCAATACGAATGATACAGTCAATGTTATCGTATACTGTCTAGGATTTGTACTTGCACCAATACTGATAATTTGTTGATTTAAATTCACTTCGTCAATAATAAGCCAATACTTGGCTTGAGCGGGATCAGGATTCACATCAATTTTGGATCCCTCAAGTCGGGATTGCAATATCGAGACAAACTGTTTGTCATTATTTTCAGAAATAATGGCTACGTTATTAAGCCAATTAGGTACATTACTAATGCCACGTAGATGAAAGCCACAAGCTGAAAGCAACAACATCAGTAGCATAGGCAACATACAACGTAACGTCACAAATTGATATTGTGACCGTCCCGCAGGCTGTCCATGAAGCCGATGCGGAACATTAGACATATCAGAGTAATTGAATTTCATTAGCTAACAACCAAGTTAATTAATTGCCTGTGTGCAACAACGATAGCTTTTTTGACTGTTTTATCGGCCAGAAAATCTTTTACATGTTCTTTTGCTGTAGCAATTAATAGCTCTTCTGCTGTATCCACACCAGCGGTAAATTGAGCTCGCAGTTTTCCATTAACCTGAACTACGTAATCTACCTCATCGGTTTTTAGGGCGCCTTTATCTACTCTTGGCCAATTAGCATCAATAATTGCTTTTTCAAAACCTAATTGTTGCCATATATGATGTGTAATATGAGGCGTTATAGGAGCCAGCAATCGCAACAGTATACTCATGCTTGAATGAATAAAGAACTTATCTTCTTCAGTTTCTATGGAGTAACTGGATAGTTCATTAAATAGCTTCATACAACCTGAAACAACGGTATTGAATTGATTACGATCATAATCATGAGTTGCTTGTGCGAGAATTTGATGCACAACATGGCGTGATTTCTTTAAACGGCTTTCTGCTTGCTGCCAATTAACATGTCCATTGCCACTTAGAATGATATCATTGACTTCAATAAACATATTTTGATGCTGATAGGCAAAGGTCCAAATTCGTTTTAGAAAACGATGCGCACCTTCTACAGCAGCATCTGACCATTCCAACGATTGCTCTGGAGGCGCAGCAAACATAACGAATAAACGTGCTGTATCCGCACCATAGGTGTCAATCAGATGGTTGGGGTCGACGACATTACCCACAGATTTAGACATTTTATGCCCATCTTTTAAAACCATTCCTTGAGTTAACAGCGCCTTAAATGGTTCATCTGAATTAACTAAGCCTTCATCTCGCATTAACTTGTGAAAAAACCGAGCATAAAGTAAATGCATCACAGCATGTTCAATACCACCAACATATTGATCTACAGGAGTCCAATATTTCGCTCGGTCATCAAGCATGGCATTTTCCTGGCCTTTACATGCAAAACGCGCATAATACCAGGACGATTCAACAAACGTATCAAAAGTATCTGTTTCACGAGAGGCATCTTGGCCGCACTTGGGGCAACTTACATTCACGAATTCTGGGCATTGAGCAAGTGGTGAGCCTGTACCTGTAAATGTTACATTTTCTGGTAAAACAACAGGAAGATCTTCATCTGGAACTGGAACGGTACCGCATTGTTCGCATAAAATCATGGGAATAGGGGTACCCCAGTATCTTTGTCTTGATACACCCCAATCACGCAATCTATAGTTGATTGTTGCTTTTCCTGTATCATGTTCCTCAAGGAAAGCAGTTATGGTCTCAACTGCCTGAGAAGAGCTTAATCCATCAAACTGACCAGAATGAATCAATGTTCCTTCCCCAGTATAAGCAGATTTGCTTAGATCATGTTTTGTTCCATTTGTAGGATGTATGACTTCTTTTATAGGTAATTGATATTTTTGTGCAAATTCCCAATCTCTTTGATCATGTGCTGGAACTGACATTACTGCGCCAGAACCGTATTGCATGAGTACAAAATTTGCCACCCATATTGGTAGTTCTTCACCAGTTATGGGATGGATTGCGGTCATACCTGTGTCCACACCTCGTTTTTCCATGGTAGCAAGTTCTGCTTCAGCCATTTTAGTGCCCTGGCAGCTATCGATGAACTCTTTGACTTCTTTACGAGTTGTTGCTGCCTCTTTGGCGATAGGGTGATCTGTTGCGACTGCAAGATAGGTTGCACCCATTAAAGTATCAGGACGAGTAGTATAGATTTTTAGGCGTTTAGGATAATTAGTGACGTTAAAATGAATCTCTGTCCCAGTGGAGCGACCTATCCAATTGCGCTGCATTTGTTTTACTTGTGCAGGCCATTCATCCAATGTATCAAGAGAGCTGAGCAGTTCATCAGCATAAGCTGTAATTTTAATAAACCATTGTGAAATTTCTTTTCGCTCGACAAGTGCACCCGATCGCCAACCGCGTCCATCAACAACTTGTTCATTGGCTAAAACGGTTTGATCTACTGGATCCCAATTTACTACAGCGTTTTTCTTGTAAACTAAACCTTTTTCAAATAGACGAATAAAAAACCATTGTTCCCATCGATAATATTCAGGTGTGCAAGTACAAATTTCACGTCGCCAATCATAGGCATTCCCAAGACGTAAAAACTGCTTTTTCATGGACTCTATGTTTTTTTTAGTCCATTCAGCAGGGGGGATTCCATTTTTGATGGCTGCATTTTCAGCAGGTAAACCAAATGCATCCCATCCTATCGGTTGCAGAACATTTTTACCCAATGCACGCTGATAACGAGCAATAACGTCGCCAATAGTGTAGTTACGAACATGCCCCATGTGCAATGTTCCACTCGGGTAGGGGAACATGGATAAGCAATAAAATTTCTCTCTGTTTAAATCTTCTGAAACATTAAATGATTGTTTTTTATGCCAATACTGTTGAGCTTGTTCCTCAACTTCTTGTGGTATATAGGTATTATCCATAGTCCGAATTTTTAAGTGACTCTAAATCGCTAAGGATAACTCCTCTTGTCTCTGCCAGCAATAGATTATTGCTGGAATAAGCGACGAAGTTGAATAAATAGTATAAAAATAAGAAAAACTGAACAAAAAATTAGAGATGGATACTCATGCCAAATAATCCAAGGAGTAAAACCTTCTGCTGGAAATATATTACTTTGTAGTAGTCCTGAGCTAAATGGAGGAAGACTTTCTACTATATCCCCATTTGAATCAATTACTGACGATAAGCCATCGTTATTGACGACTACTTGATATCGACCGGTAAGCAAAGAAAGTATTTGAGCCATTTGTAATTGTTGATAACTAGCCAATGAGTGTCCAAACCAGCCATTATCGCTAATTGAAACGATCCATTGGGCTTTGGGCATTTGTTCACGTAAAATGTTCGGATAGGCAATCTCATAACAAATAAGACTTGCTATTGGATGATTTTCAATGCGAATTAGAGACTGTTTTCTTCTTCCTGGTAATAAATTGGGTTCGGGTAAATTCAGCCAATGATTAATTGCAACAAGGGGTTTGGGAATGTACTCTCCGAAGGGAACAAGTTGACGCTTAAGTTTTTTTCCTTTAGCTTGCCCAAGCGTAATTACTGAATTGTAATAATTCGTTTCGTTATCATCTGTTGGCTGTAAAATGCCTACCATAAGTGCGCTGTTGGCTTTCAGTGCCTTATTGTTCAATTTTTGCAAATATTTATCCAAATAACTTGCAGGAAGTGGTATGGCTGACTCCGGCAAAATAATTAATTGTTTTCCCAAGAGCTTATTAATTGCATTCTCATAGTACTTTAATAAATTCCAAAATAAAGTTTCATCCCATTTATCGCGCATTGATAAATTCGCTTGTATAGCGCCAATACTCACGGGTTCTTTTTTGATATGAGACCATGAAATATTTTTGCACAACATTGGACTTATAATAATTAATACAATTACGATTAGATAGTGATAACGTTTTTGAGAATTTTGTGAAACAGCTAAAGTGAGTAATGTAGAAATAAAGGTGCATACCAAACTTAGTCCATAGACGCCTAAAATAGGCGCGATGTATTTAATTGGGGTATCAATGAGGATGGTACCTACTAGTAACCAGGGAAATCCGGTAAATAAAGTAGCACGACAATATTCACTTAAACACCATAAAACGCAGAATAGAGTTAAGGACAGCAGTTTTCGATTGTTTAGTTCAAGTGATTTATACAGATAAGCAACCAGGGCAGGGAAGAGTGAAAGATATGTAATGAAAATTAAAGTTACTAACCCTGCAAAGAAATAATTGAGCTGCCCATAGTCATGAATACTGACTATGACCCAGGAAACTCCAAAACCGAAATAGCCGGTTCCATAAAGAAAACCTAGATAAAAGCCTTGCTTTATGGAGCAATTTTGCAGGCTCGAATAGAGAAATGCCAAACTTAATAAGGTCAATCCTGGTATATGAAATGGGGCAAAACCAAAAGGCGCAAGCAGGCCTGCTATAAATACAAAGAAATATTTAACATAGCCAAGATGCATTGAAGAATTTAATGGAATAGAATTGGCTAAAGCAGTTTGCTTCATGGCTGTTAAAAAATTATAAAATGATAAGATAATTGAGTCCGTTATTCAGGTCAAGAATTAGTGGAATATTTTAATCTTGTCACCTGTTGTAGCTTGGCGGAAACGGAGCAGAAACCAGGGGTAATGTAGCATATATTTTCTGGTTTCCGCCTCGCTTTAACCCAGCTAGAATTTACTCTATTATTTTTTCAGAACATAAGTTCCAGGTGCATCACAAATCGGTCTTAAATCCTTTTGAGGATTACCTAGAGCTGGTGGTTTCTTTTTTGTACCGGAATGCTCTTTAAGCCATTTTTCCCAAGCTGGCCACCAGGAATCTTTAAAATGCGGGGCTCTCTCTAACCAAACTTCAGGTGCTAAATGTTTATCATCTAATTTATGAGTGAGCATTTGATAACTGCGCCCAGGATTTCCCGGTTCATTAATAATCCCTGTGTTATGTCCTGCATTAGTCAATACAAAGGTAATATCACTATCTGTGAAGTAATGAATTTTATAAACGGATTTCCAAGGTGCTATATGATCTTTGATAGTACTTACTGAAAAAATTGGCACGGTGATGTCAGCAAGATTAATATTATCATTAAGAATTTTAAAACGTCCTTCAACTAAGTCATTATTTAAAAACAAACGACGTAGATACTCGCTATGCATTTTGTACGGCATTCTAGTAGTATCGTAATCCCATGCCATTAAGTCACTTACTTTCTGTCGTTTACCTAATAAATAATCATAAACTACACGAGACCAAATGAGATCTATTGACCTTAACATGCTAAACGCACCAGCCATCTGCGAACCTTCCAAATAACCTTTTTCCCACATGATATCTTCAATGTAAGTGAGTTGGTTTTCATCAATAAATAATTGCAGTTCGCCCGCATCCTGAAAATCGGTTTGTGCTGCAAACAAAGTCATCGTTTTTAATCGGTCGTCATTACTAGCTGCCATTTTTGCAGCAACCATAGTTAATAAAGTGCCTCCGATACAATAACCAACCGTATGAATTTTTTCTTCCGGAATAATTTGATTAATTGCTTTTAATGCATCCATCACTCCATGTATTGCGTAATCGGAAAAATCTAAGTCTCTATCTTCAGAGGTTGGATTTTTCCAGGAAATCATAAATACAGTGTGTCCTCTATCCACTAAAAATTTCACCATGGAGTTATTAGGCGATAGATCGAGTATGTAGTACTTCATAATCCAAGCTGGAATGATTAAGATCGGTTCAGGATGAACTGTTGCTGTTGTTGGTTCATATTGGATAAGTTCTATTAAATGATTTCTATAAATAACTTTACCAGGTGTTACTGCTAAGTTCGTTCCTACCTTATATTGCTCACTACCTGCTGGCGGTTTGTTATTCAGATATCGGTTGATGTCATCAATAAAATTATTCCATCCTTTGATAAAATTCATGCCCTGTTCATTTATTGCGGTAGCAATGATTTCTGGATTCATTCCGGGAATATTCGACGGAGCAAAAATGTCCAAAATTTGGCGTGTTACAAAATTAACAATATTCTCATGATGCTTGGAAACTCCTCGAAGTTGAGTTGTTGCATTATCCCACCATTCTTCAGTTAATAAAAAAGATTGACTGTATATATTGAATGGAAATTGAGACCAAGATTCATTTTTGAAACGATGATCGGTTTGGCGGACTTCGATACAAGGTTCGCATTTACCCTGGCTTTGTTGTTGAATGTATAATAGTAACTGCCCCAGTTTTTTGAGTGCATTTTTGTTTAAATCAATTCGTTGTGCCGGAGAAAAAAGCAAATAAATTAGCCAGTCTGCAAAAGACATCATCAGCGCTCCTGGTGATAACCAGTTGCAAAATTGGCTGATTGTAGTGTGGAATAGTTTATCGAAATTCAGTCCTTCATAGTCAGTTTTTTCTGATTCGGTTAATAAGGAGTCTTGAGTTTTATGGTTGGATTTTGGAGACTTCCTTTTTGATTTATTCATGACAACTCCCTTTGAGAATTCAAGATTTTTTTACTATAGTCCTTTTTAAACATTATGCATCAAAAAATGAAATAACACGATTCTTAAAAATTGTTATTTGTTTGGATATAGTTTAGGGAATACTATTCAACTCCCAAGATTTTGTGTAGGATGATTGCGTTTTATAATGGGAGAGGGATTAAATGTATAATGTAATGATTACTGGTGCAGGGAAAATTGGTAGCTTAATCGCTTGTTTATTATCAGAAAGCGGTTCTTACCAGATCCATTTAGTTGATATTGATTTTAATGGATCGGATGTTAAAAGACTGTTGGAAGCAGTACCCAAAATTAAAACAGTCGCATTAGATGTTCAAGATAAACAGTCAACTCAAGCATATATGGAAAAGAATGATATCGTGGCTGTTATTTCTAGTCTTCCATATTTTTTAAATACTTATGTTGCTGAAGCTGCAAAAGCTGCCAAAGCACATTACTTTGATCTTACGGAAGATACAGCCGTTACCGAAGCAGTAAAAGCGATAGCGCTTGATGCAGAAACGGCGTTTGTTCCTCAATGCGGATTAGCTCCTGGATTTATAAGCATTGCTGCAAATAGCCTCATGCAGGAGTTTGAAGAGTGTCATCATGTGAAATTACGTGTAGGAGCTCTTCCACAAAATGCAAACAACGCACTGCAATATTCATTAACCTGGTCCACTGATGGAGTAATCAATGAGTATGGCAATCCATGTTATGCAATTAAATATGGAAAAGCAGTAACCTTGGCACCTTTAGAAGGATTAGAAACCATTCAAATCGACGGGTGCGAGTATGAAGCGTTTAATACCTCTGGCGGACTAGGAAGTTTGGCCGAGATGCACGCTGGCAAAGTACAAACCATGAATTATAAAACAATGCGTTATCCTGGCCATTGCTCAAAGATGCGTTTATTAATGAATGACTTGCGATTAAACCAAGATAGGCCTACGTTAAAACGTATTCTGGAAAATGCGATTCCTAAAACTTACCAAGATCTGGTGATTGTTTATGTTTCTGTTGAAGGAATGAAACGAGGTGAGCTGACAGAAAAAAATTATGTGAAGAAGATTTATCCGGAAGAAATTTGTGGCCTGGAATGGTCAGCAATTCAAATAAGTACCGCTTCTGGTGTTTGCTCAGTAGTTGATTTGGTGCTCGGACAAGAAAATGAATATAAGGGATTAGTTCTACAAGAAAAATTCCATTTGTCTGCGGTGCTGGAAAATCGTTTTGGCCGCTATTACGCATAACCTGAGAGTATTGTGGTTATTGTTCCCGGGTTCTGTCTTATTGTACCCGGGTTACTATGGAGATAATTAATGGATATATTAAAACGCTTGAAAATTCATGCAGTTAATCCTGGAGCCTTTAGTGGGCAAGGTTGGCAAAGTGGAATTCATGAGCATAAGTTAATCTCTTATAATCCAGCCAATAGTGAAAAGCTTGCAGAAATAGCAACGTGCACTATGAGTGATTACGAAGAGATAATGACCCGTGCTGAATTTGCTGCCCATGAATGGAGAAAAGTTCCTGCTCCTAAAAGAGGGGAGATCATCAGACAGATTGGTCAAGCATTACGTGATCATAAAGATGCGTTAGGTAGTTTAGTTTCCTTAGAAATGGGTAAGTCCAAACAAGAAGGGGACGGTGAAGTCCAGGAAATGATTGATATAGCTGATTTCGCAGTAGGTCAATCACGGATGTTATATGGTAATTCCATGCATTCTGAACGTCCACAACATAGAATGTATGAACAGTGGCACCCATACGGTATTGTTGGCGTTATTTCTGCGTTTAACTTTCCGGTTGCTGTTTGGTCCTGGAATGCTTTTCTGGCTGCTATCTGTGGAAATGTGACATTGTGGAAGCCATCAGCAAAGACTCCTCTATGCGCTGTAGCTGTTCAGCATATTTGCAATGATGTATTAAGAGCAAATGGTTGTCCGGAAATATTCAGTTTAGTTATTCCAGAGAGTCACGATGTGGTTGAGGCAATGGTAAATGATAAACGAATACCACTAATTTCATTTACAGGTTCAACAGCAGTAGGTAAAGAGGTTGCAGCTAAAGTTGCTGCTCGATTAGGTAAGACTATTCTAGAATTAGGTGGTAATAACGCAATTATTGTCGATGAGACTGCTGATCTTCATTTAGCAATTCCGGCTATTGTTTTTGGGGCAGTAGGCACGGCGGGTCAACGATGCACTTCTACGCGACGTTTATTTATTCATCACTCCAAGTACGATTATGTTGTTGAGCGTTTACGTTTTGCCTATGAGCAAATAACAATTGGTGATCCTTTAGATAAGAAAAATTTAATGGGCCCACTGATTGATAAACAAGCTGTTGAACAATTTAATCGTGCAATAGCTCGCATTAAAGAAGCGGGTGGTCGAATTATATTTGGTGGTGAACCAGTGCATAGACCAGGCTTCTTTGTGGAACCTACGTTAGTGTGTGATGTAAAAAATCATTGGGAGATTGTTCAAGAGGAAACATTTGCACCGATTTTATATGTTATGTCTTTTCAGACAATCGATGAAGCAATTGCTTTACAAAATCATGTACCACAAGGATTGTCTTCTGCTATGTTTACCCAAAATTTAAAAAATGCAGAACACTTTTTAAGTGCCTGGGGAAGTGATTGCGGTATAGCTAATATTAATATCGGTACTTCAGGTGCTGAAATTGGCGGAGCATTTGGTGGAGAAAAAGAAACAGGAGGTGGGCGCGAGTCTGGTTCTGATTCTTGGAAAGCGTATATGCGTCGACAGACCAATACAATAAATTGGGGAAATGAATTACCGTTAGCTCAAGGTATTCGGTTTGATTTGGCTTGATTTAAGTAGCAAGTATAACCTGGGTGAAGCGAAGCATAACCCAGGTAATTATCATGTTCCATGAACCCGGGTTATGCTTCGCTTCACCCAGGCTACTTTAACGAGGAAAAAAGAATGCAGGGATCTTTTTTTATAAAAAAAGTCGCAGTTCTGGGAGCTGGTGTTATGGGCGCGCAAATTGCAGCGCACTGTGTTAATGCTGGTATAGAAACGTTACTCTATGATTTGGCATCTAAAGAAGGAAATGCTAATGCGTTGATTGATAAGGCAATAGCTAATTTAGGAAAGCTAAAACCTGCTCCTCTTGCGACAGCCCAAACTGCAACATTGTTACAATCGCGAAATTATGATCAACATCTTGCTGATTTGACTTCATGCGATTTAGTTATTGAAGCAATTGCTGAGCGCTTGGACTGGAAAGAAGATTTATACAAGCGTATTTCCCCATTTTTAACAGAACATTCTATTTTGGTGAGTAATACCTCCGGTTTGAGTATTAATTCATTATGTTCAGTTTTACCTGAGGCACATAGAAAAAATTTTTGTGGCGTTCATTTTTTTAATCCTCCACGTTACATGCATCTTGCTGAACTTATTCCTGCTAAAACAACTAATAAGGAATTAGTAGATAATCTGGAGGCTTGGCTAACTCGTTATTTAGGTAAAGGAGTTGTGCGTGCCAAAGATACGCCTAATTTTATTGCTAATCGCATTGGTGTATTTTCTCTCTTAGCTACATTGCACCATGCTTTTGCCATGGATATGGGATTGGATGAAGTTGATGCATTAACTGGTCCTTTGTTAGGAAGACCAAAATCTGCCACTTTTCGCACCATGGACGTTGTTGGTCTAGACACTATGCAGCATGTAATCTATACAATGCAACAACAGTTACAAAATGATCCATGGCATCACAGTTTTAAACTACCCGAATGGCTCACTAATCTAATTAAGGATGGGCATTTAGGGCAGAAAACAGGCCAAGGGATTTATAGAAAGAATGGCAAGATTATTGAAGTATATGATGTTAAATCAGCACATTATCGTCTAGCTCAACCGGTTGTCAGCGATGAGTTAAAAGCGATTATGGGTAATCCTGATCCTGCTACGCGCATGCAAAATCTAATGACTTCCAATAACAAGCAAGCACAGTTCTTAGCAGCCTGCTTCAAGGATTTATTTCACTACTGCGCGTATCATCTTGAGACAATTGCCGATAATGTCAGAGACGTTGATTTGGCAATTCGCTGGGGGTTTGGCTGGGCACAAGGACCATTTGAAACGTGGCAATTAGCTGATTTGGCAACCATGGCTCAATACATTAATCAAGCAATAAAGGAACAATCATCTCTTAGTTCGGCTCAACTGCCTGGATGGCTTTTTGAAATCAATGCATTCTATACTGAACAGGGAGCTTATTCTCCTCAGATGAATGATTATCAACCTCGAAGTCAATTGCCAGTTTATCAACGTCAATTCTTCACTGATCGAGTCATTAAAGAGTCAGTGCATCCTACACCTGTGATTTATGAAAATGAGGGTGTCCGTTTATGGCATTTACAAGATGATGTCGCTGTAGTGAATTTCAAAAGCAAAGCGAATACTGTGGGACAGTCAGTTCTTGATGGACTGGAAGCTGCTGTAGAAATTGCAGAGAAGCAATGTCGTGGGTTAATTATTTATCAACAAGATGCGAATAATTTCTGTTCAGGTGCTGATTTACGCGGTGTCCTTAATTTAATTAAGGAAAACAAAATGCAGGCTTTGGACGCTATGATCGCACAATTTCAACGCGTCGCTTTACGTTTGAAATACAGTTCTATTCCAACAGTTGCAGCAGTAAGAGGACGCGCTCTTGGCGGTGGTTGTGAGTTAATGATGCATTGTGATGCTGTGGCATCTGCTTTTGAAGCCTACCCAGGTCTTGTTGAATTTGGTGTTGGAGTAATACCAGCAGGAGGTGGATGTAAGGAAATGGCAATGCGGGCGGCAAATCTGTCACCTAAAGGCGATTTAATGACAATAATTCAAAGCTACTACCAACAAATTGCAACAGCGCAAGTTGCAGGTTCCGCGATCGAGGCAAAGCAAATGGGGTATTTGCGAAGTATGGACAGCTATGTCATGAATGCTGATGAAGTACTCTATGTAGCATTGGCTAAGGTAAATTTCATGCATGCAGAGAACTACCAACCTCCTTTAAAGAAACAGTTTCAAGTTGCAGGTATAGAAGGTAAAGCTCGATTGCAAGCCGGTTTGGTTAATTGGTTGGAGGGAGGATTTATTTCTCAGCATGATTATTTCATTGCTACGGAGTTAGCAACCGTACTGTGCGGTGGTAACCTCAATCAAAATACGTTTGTTGATGAGAGTTGGATGCTTAAGTTAGAGCGTGAAGCCTTTTTAACTCTTGCCGCAACACCATTAACCCAAGCGCGGATTAGTCATTTACTTGAAACTGGCAAGCCATTACGCAACTAAGGGAGATTTGAAATGACTAATGTATATATAGTTGACGCATTACGTACTCCAGTAGGTAAAGCACCACGTGGTGTATTTAAAAATACATTACCAGATGATTTATTGGCTCATGTGATCAGAGATTTAATGAAGCGCAATCCATCAGTGGATCATCAACAAATAGGGGATATTGTAATAGGATGTGCTATGCCTGAGGCTGAGCAAGGTATGAATGTGGCACGTATTGCATCATTACTTGCTGATCTACCTCAGTCTATTCCTGCAATGACAATCAATCGCTTTTGTTCATCTGGAGTACAAAGTATTGCTACCGCTGCAGGGTCTATACGCAGTGGTGATATGCATTTGGCTCTTGCGGGCGGTGTTGAAAGCATGTCTATGGTACCTTTAGGCGGAAATAAATACACAGCAAATCCTGTTATCTTCAATAATGAAGATGTTGCAATTGCATATGGGATGGGCATTACAGCTGAGAATGTTGCAAAGCGCTGGCAAATTTCTCGAGAGCAGCAAGATGAATTTGCTGCTGAAAGCCATAAAAAAGCGGTAGCAGCACAGCAACGTGGTGACTTTAAAGCTGAAATCAGTCCGGTAGAAATTACCATACGACAGGCTGATTTAGGAACTGATACAGCAATAATAAAAAATCAATGGGTGAATGATGATGAAGGACCGAGAGCTGATACTTCATATGATGTTATTTCTAAATTAAAACCCGTTTTTGCAACAAAAGGAACAGTAACGGCAGGAAACAGTTCACAGACCAGTGATGGTGCTGGTATTGCTCTTTTAGCCAGTGAACAGGCCTTACATCAATATGATTTAAAACCAATTGGGCGATTACTAAGTTATGCTGTAGCTGGTGTCCCTCCTGAAATTATGGGAATTGGTCCTATCGAGGCAATTCCTATTGCTTTAAAGCGAGCAGGTATTACTTTAGAGCAACTGGATTGGATAGAACTTAATGAGGCGTTTGCCGCTCAAGCTTTGGCGGTAATCAAAGAGCTTGATCTTCCTCGAACCAAGGTGAATCCTTTAGGAGGAGCAATTGCTTTAGGCCATCCTTTAGGTGCTACAGGTGCAATAAGAACAGCTACTTTATTGCATGGATTAAGAAGAACTAAAGGGCGATATGGTATGGTAACCATGTGTATAGGTACAGGCATGGGCGCTGCTGCAATATTTGAAGCTTTATAGTTTCTAATTTCTGTAGCCTGGGTTAAGGCGCAAGCCATGACCCAGGCTATAGTGCGATAATTTTAGGAATCACTATAAAAGTAAAACCCGAGTTACGTTTTGCCGTATCTCAGGCTACTGTTAAAGAAGGGATTTTTTAAATAAGTTGTTACTTAGTTTTTATCGCGGAATATAATGCGGCCTTTAGTTAAGTCATAAGGTGTTAATTCGACCTTAACTTTATCGCCAGTCAAAATTCTAATGTAATTCTTACGCATACGACCAGAAATGTGAGCAGTGATAACATGTCCATTTTCTAATTCAACACGAAACATGGTGTTGGGTAAGGTATCAATAACCGTACCAGCCATTTCTATATGATCTTCTTTTGCCATAGGTCTCTCAGTGATGTACCAAATTTATAAAGTTTATTATGTGTGATTATATACTTACAGCGTGTATACTGCACTAAAATAAAGAAAATGGCAATCAAAGCCCAGCAAAATTTAACTATTTATCGCTCTATTATTGGCTTTTGTGCCCAACTCTGAGGAGTGCCAAACTCAAAGATAATTTGTGCCAGTCTACTTTATTGCTAAGTTAAGAGGATTTTCAATTAAGAATGCATCCTTAACGTAATCAATATAGTGTCTTTCTTTGCTGGCTTGTTCACGATTGGGCCTAATAAGACCGTGCATATTAAACTCGTTTTTTTGTAATTCATAACTGAGTGCTTTAATCTGCTCAGGCCTAACATTTTGTTCAAATAATACTTTTGCGGTATTAATAAAGCTCTGCATTTCTTCATCAAATTTTGCTTTTTCAATGATATATTTTGTTTTTACCTCAAGTGTATCTGTAAATGAAGGCTCTTTAGGAGGTTTAGGTACTGTTTTCCATCCATCACTTGTTAACCCAAATCGAAGATTCTTTACCATTTCATGTTCTAGAGAGTAATATGAAACAGTTATAAACCCTCCTGAGTTGTCCCTTATTAAAAAGACAGACTTTGTTTCATTCTTTGTCGCACCATTGTGTTCCAAAATATCATGTAATTGGTTACAGCTAAGTGGTCGAAAAATAACAGGCACTTTAGGCCCTGGTTCATTATTTTGTTTTGACTCCATAGGGCAATACTCCGAGTTCCTTAATAAAATTAATTATCAATTACTAACGCTATAACGAGACAAAATGGTAATTAATTGCCTATATGGTATAATAATAGTACACGATTGTTGCTATTTGAAATCTTAATTGACGCGCCATGAACCTTTTTTTGTAGGATGCTCTAAAGACTGATAGAGCATGTGAAGAAATTCTCTTCGATCAATAATTTTGGCACCTAAACTTTGTAAATGATTGGTCGGAATTTGGCAATCAATAAAATCATAGTTCCATTCACTCATCGTTCTGCATAAGTAGTAGAAGGCAATTTTCGAAGCATCTGTCATTTTATGGAACATAGATTCACCAAAAAAGGCATGACCTAAACTGAGTCCATATAAGCCTCCGACAAGTTCGTTTTCGTACCATATTTCAAAGGAATGAGCATAACCCATAGTGTGTAATTGAGTATAGGCTGCGATCATCTCTTTAGTTATCCAGGTATTATTGATTCGATTAACACTCGTAGCACATGCTGTAATTACCTGTTTAAAAGCGGTATCTATCGTGAATCTGAAGGCTTTCTTTAATGATTTTTGCAAACTGCGAGACAATTTAAATTCATTAGGAATCAATATGAGTCTTGGATTTGGCGACCACCAGAGAATTGGTGTTCCTGGTTCATACCAGGGAAAGATTCCTTGTCTGTAAGCTTGAAGAATGCGTTGAGGGGATAAATCACCCCCAATGAATAATAAACCTTGGTCATCACTTGTTTCTGGATTTGGAAAGAAGTGGATTTCATTATAATTCAACTTGAACTCCTCAATTTATCAGGAATTTTTCTCTTATAAATCATTTTTTATTCTACACTTATTATAAGCGAGAATTGGAGGAAGCAATTGGATCATCTGTATAGTTTGGGTAACATTTTAATGCTTCTCAGCCTTTGTTTCAGAAAAGTACTCTTTATCCGCACCATCTTCATATTATCTGATTTATCATTTTTGCTTTATGGAGCATTAGCTGATGTGCCCCCGGTTGCATATTGGGCTATTGCATCATTAATTATTAATTTTGTACAGATAGGTATTTTGTTAAGAGATTTGATGCCTCAAGATTTGCCTTATGATTTACAACAAGTAAAAGATTTGTTTTTTGTAAGTATGCAAACCAGTGATTTTATTCGCCTGATTAAATTAAGTGAACGAGGTACTTCCAGAAATAAGAAAATATTAATCAAGGGAGAACCTGTAGAAAATTTAATGTTGATTACAAAAGGATTGGTTTATATTGAGGTAGATGAAGCGATTATTGAGGTAGGTCCATATCATTTTATTGGGGAGATGAGTTATTTTAGAGATGGAAAGGCCAGTACTACCATATACGCACGAGAGCCTGTGGATTATTTATACTGGAGTTATTCCGATTTGCATCGCTTGCAAGCAAATAAACCCCCATTATTTATGAAGATGGTAGAGGCTATGGGGAAAGATATTATATTGAAAATGCTTAATCAAAACAAAGCATCAAAGGTATTATGAGTGATGTTCTAATTCAGTAGCAGTGAAGCAGGGTTATATTTTAAGCGCTAACTTCACTGCACCAAATTTTAATCAGACCCTAATTTTTAAAATTCAAATCCAGATATTGCTCTACATCAAGAGCTGCCATACAACCAAAACCAGCAGAGGTAATGGCTTGTCGGTACACATGGTCAGCTACATCTCCGCAGGCAAATACCCCGGGAATGGACGTACTCGTGGCCATGCCTTCCAGCCCTGATTTAATGACAATATAACCATTCTTCATAACGAGTTGATCTTTAAATAAATCTGTATTGGGCGTATGTCCTATAGCAATAAATACGCCGTCAACATTTAATAACTCCTTTGAGTTATTTTGTACATTGCGAATTAAGGCACCAGTTACTTTTTTACCATCACCTACGACTTCATCAAGAGTAGAGTTCCATATTATTTTGATATTGCCAGTACGCGTTTTTTCAAAAAGTTTATCCTGAAGAATTTTTTCAGCACGTAGACTATCGCGTCGATGTATCAACGTTACTGAAGAGGCCAGGTTAGATAAATACAGTGCTTCTTCAACCGCAGTATTTCCTCCACCAATGACACAAACTGTTTTGTTGCGGTAAAAAAAGCCATCGCAAGTAGCACAGGCAGAAACTCCGCGGCCTTGATAAGCTGATTCCGATTCTAATCCCAAATAACGTGCTGATGCTCCAGTAGCAATGATGAGGGCATCGCAAGTATAAGTGTCACTATCACCATGAAGGGTAAACGGTGCTTGTGACAAATTTGCTTTAACAATATGATCAAAAATAATTTTTGTTTCAAAGCGTTCAGCATGTTTTTGCATGCGCTCCATCAGAGCGGGCCCTTGTAATCCTTCAATATCGCCAGGCCAGTTATCTACATCTGTTGTGGTCGTTAATTGACCTCCTGGCTGCATGCCAGTGATTAGAACGGGATGAAGATTGGCTCTTGCAGCATAGACTGCAGCAGTGTAACCTGCTGGTCCTGAACCTAATATGATTAAGCGGTGATGATTGCTTGAGCTCATTCTCTCTGCCTTCCTTAATATTTTGATATTTTGTGTTAAGATGGCGAATATTATGACAAAAACAAAGATATGAAAATACCTATGGAAAAACAACATTCGGGAAAAAAATCTGGTCTTTCTAAAAAACACTTGCCTAACTATGTTGTAAAGCGACTTAGCGAAGGTAGTTTTATATTAATTTTAACAAGTGCTTTCTTTGTGCTCCTGTCTTTGCTGTCTTATAAGAACAGTGACCCAGGGTTTTCTCATGTTTCACGTGCAGGGTCTGTTGTCGCAAATTCAGGTGGACAAGTAGGGGCTTACATAGCTGATGCTCTTTATTTTACATTCGGGTATTTTGCTTATTTGGTACCCATTGCTTTTGCATATATTTCATGGGCATTGTTACATGATGTTCATACCCTAAAAACTCTTGATAAGCGAGTCTTATTGCTTCGTTCTATTGGCTTGATGCTTATGTTTGCTGGAGGGTGCGGTTTATTAAGCCTTGAGGCGGAAATGGGTCAAATAGACTTAATTCATGGCCCCGGAGGATTTATAGGGCAAGTTGTAGGTGGTGGTTGGTATCAAATGCTGAATTTACATGGAGCAAGCCTGGTTTTATTAGCCATGCTTTTGGTGGGAACTACATGGTTAACCGGCCTATCCTGGATAAGGGCGGTCGAGCTCATTGGATTTTATACCTTATTCACTACAAATTATGTTTCTAAGACAGTACAAAAGACGATGCAGTTTTTTAATAATAAAGTTGCGCGCTCCAAGTCAAATGAAACTACCAAAATACCTCGTGAAAAACCTGCTCCAAAATTATTTAAGCCAAAAATAGAGAAAGAAAAAGAGGTTATTACTCCTCCTTCTTTAGTTAGCAGTGATATAAAAGCTGAAGTTGTTAAACCAGAATCTAATAAAACTGAAATTGTTAAACCGGAAATTGTTAAACCTGCAAAAGAAGTAAAAGAAATTCGTATACCCAAAGTTAGTATTTCAGGTGAATTACCTTCTCTAAGTTTATTGGATAAAGGAGAACCAGGTAAGCCCATGGGTGGATATACCCATCAAGAGTTAGAGAATTTATCACGGGAAGTAGAGCAGCATTTATTAGATTTTGGTATTCAGGCAGGGGTAGTTGCTGTACACCCGGGACCTGTAGTAACACGTTTTGAGTTACAACTGGCTGCAGGTGTTAAAGTAAGTAAATTGACTGCTTTGGCTAAAGATTTGGCTCGCTCTTTATCTGTAATCTCAGTTCGTGTTGTCGAAGTAATTCCAGGCAAAACCGTAGTTGGATTGGAGTTACCAAATCATTCACGAGAAATGGTTCGGCTATCAGATGTTTTATTGGCAGATGTATACCAACACGCTCACTCACCTATTTCTTTATCTTTAGGTGTAGATATCGCAGGTCATCCTGTAGTAGTTGATTTAGCAAAAATGCCTCATTTATTAGTAGCCGGGACAACAGGCTCCGGAAAATCAGTTGGTATCAACGCAATGATTCTAAGTATCTTGTTTAAAGCGACTCCAGAACAGGTACGTTTGATCATGGTTGATCCTAAGATGCTGGAGTTATCGGTTTACGATGGCATTCCTCATCTGTTAACTCCTGTTGTTACTGATATGAAAGAAGCTGCTAGTGCCTTGCGTTGGTGCGTTGAAGAGATGGAACGACGTTATAAATTGATGGCAGCTATGGGTGTAAGGAATTTGGCTGGATTTAACACTAAGGTCGCTGAAGGAATCGCCAATGGCCAACCTTTCGTTAATCCTTTATGGAAGCCCGTTGACTCAATGGATGAAACTGCTCCAGCGTTGGAGTCTCTGCCTTATATTGTCGTTGTGATTGATGAGCTCGCTGACATGATGATGGTCGTGGGTAAGAAAGTAGAGCAGTTAATTGCACGTATTGCTCAAAAAGCCCGAGCGGCAGGTATTCATATGATTCTTGCTACTCAAAGACCTTCTGTGGATGTTTTGACTGGATTGATTAAATCAAATATTCCAACACGAATTTCGTTTCAAGTTTCGTCAAAAATTGATTCTCGTACTATATTAGATCAACAGGGTGCAGAACAATTATTAGGACATGGCGATATGCTGTATTTGGCCCCTGGAAGCGGCGCACCGTTACGAGTTCATGGTGCATTTGTTGATGACAAAGAGGTACATCGTATTGCTGATGACTGGCGTGCTCGCGGTGAGCCTGATTATATTGATGATATTTTAAAGTTGACTGGTGATGGCAATGAAGGTGGGGCTGATGAAGATGGTCAATCAGCAGAAGATGATGATCCTCTTTATGATCAAGCAGTCGAATTTGTTATTCAGACACGTAAAGCGAGTATTTCTGCAGTTCAACGACGTCTAAAAATAGGTTACAACCGTGCAGCACGAATGGTTGAGGAAATGGAGCGGACGGGGATTGTGGGTCCATTAGATGGTGGTTATCGAGATGTCTTAGTATCATCCGTAACGGAGGATTAATTATGAAAAAAATATTAATAGCATTGCTCTTAAGTGTTTCTACCGTAGGGTTTTGTGAAACTCCTGATGTGTTGCTACAGAACAAATTAAACAGCATACGTTCAATGACGGCTGTTTTTAAGCAATCTGTAAAAGCAAAACATAGAGTAGTGTCTCGTTCATCAGGAACTATGGCATTACAAAGACCTGGTCGATTTCGTTGGCAAACTTTGCAGCCAATGGCGCAATTAATGGTAGCAGATGGACAAAAAATTTGGGTTTATGACAAGGACTTAGAGCAAGTCACTGTTAAAACACAAAAAAAAGGTTTAGGGGGAACCGCTGCTTTATTCTTAAGCGGCTATGACAATACTGTTACCCGAGATTTTACTGTAACTCAGAGTAATATGGGTAATGAAATTGTTTTTGATTTAAAATCAAAATCACCTAAAGCGAATTTCCAACGAATAAAATTAGTGTTTCGGCAAAATAGCCTAACGGGATTGGAGTTATACGATCAATTAGGCCAAGTGACTACGGTTCAATTATCACAAATTAAATTAAACCCTAAATTGGCTACTGGTTTGTTTCAGTTCAAAACGCCAAAAGGGGTTGATGTGGTACAGCAATGAGTTTGTTTGAGACAATGCCTACGCCACCGCTAGCGGAGCTTCTAAGACCCCGAAGCCTGGATGAAGTGATTGGTCAGAGCCATTTATTGGGAGAAGGGAAGTCTTTACGGCTCAGTTTTGCAGCTAAAAAACTTCATTCGATGATTTTATGGGGACCACCAGGTGTTGGCAAGACAACAATTGCTCGAATTACTGCAGAAGCTTTTGATTGCGAATGGATAGCACTTTCTGCTGTATTTTCAGGGGTTAAGGACATTCGCGCAGCAATTGAAAAAGCACAGGAAAATCTAAACTTAGGTAAACATACCATATTGTTTATTGATGAAATTCATCGTTTTAACAAAGCTCAACAAGATGCATTATTGCCCTATACGGAATCTGGTTTAGTAACCTTCATAGGCGCTACTACAGAAAATCCTTCTTTCGAAGTAAACTCAGCTTTATTATCACGTGCCCAAGTTTATGTTTTAAAATCCTTGACAGATGAAGAGTTAAAACGATTATTTCAAAAGGCGAATCAGACTGTTTTGTCCCATATTCAATTTGATGACGATGCGATAGAAATGCTTATCGGATTTGCTGATGGTGATGCAAGACGATTATTAAATAGTCTGGAACAATTACACACGGCATGTACTGCAATGAATAATAAACAAGTGACTAAAGAATTTGTTATGAATTCATTGGCAGAGCAGGTCAGACGTTTTGATAAAAGTGGTGATAATTTTTACGATCAAATTTCTGCATTACACAAATCTGTACGTGGCTCTAATCCTGATGCATCATTATATTGGTTATGCCGTATGTTGGATGGAGGGGTGGATCCACGTTATTTGGCACGGCGAATTGTTAGGATGGCATGGGAAGATATTGGTTTAGCTGATCCACGAGCTGTCCAAATTGCAAACGATGCTGCAATAACTTATGAAAGGCTAGGCTCTCCGGAGGGAGAACTTGCTCTAGGGGAGGCGGTTATTTATTTGTCAATTGCTGCAAAAAGTAACGCAGCATATGTTGCTTTTAATCAAGCGATGGACTTTGTAAAACGAGATAAATCTCGAGAAGTGCCTGTTCATTTGCGCAACGCTCCTACTCGTTTAATGAAAAAACTAGGACATGGAAAAGCGTATCGCTATGCTCATGATGAACCACATGCTTACGCTGCTGGAGAACATTATTTACCGGATGATATGCAAGAACCTGGCTGGTATAAACCAGTTCCTCGTGGATTAGAAATTAAAATTGCAGAGAAGCTGGCATTTCTAAAATCACTCGATGAGAAAAAGCGAGGATCGTAGCCTGCATGATTGTCGCTATGCTTCTCCAGGCTAGACGCCCACAAATCAAGTTTCAGTATTAAGTGTTCCTTCGACTCCATATATCTTTTCTCTTATAATTTACAATCCGGAATATTCCAACTCGACTCAATAATATCGGCTCCTGCCTCATCAAGTCGACTGTAATTAAATACCAATGGTTTATCATTACTAAAAAAAGGTGCATAAAAATTTTTATAAGCTATTTGACCATCTGTAAGAAATACCGAACATGTATTGGGTAACAATTCCGCAACACTTTTAATGTTTTTATAACGAGAATTTCCACTAACGTAACTGTGATCAAAGCCTAAAAACGCCAGATAGGGTTCCTCATTATTTTCTTTTTCAATAATTTTCGCTGCATTGCCATTGAAACTATGAATTCTGAAATGATCATCTCCATCCAAGTGTTTAATTTGAAAACTTTTAATACAGGATAAAATTGCTGGATAAGAGTCTAGGGCTACTACACGAATTCCAACTTTTTTGGCTGCTTTGACTATATTAGTGTAACCGGAAAACCCGCATCCACTTGCTACATCTTTGAAATATAGATAGGCAGCTAGCTCGGGAGGAAGATCTTCGCTAGAGCTATTAAAATATGTATCCAGTAATGTTTGATGACGATCATAAAAAAGAAATTCAAAAAATAAGGTTTTTATTCCTAATTTTTTAAAGTATTCCAGATTTTCAACAAGAAATATTTTTGGAAATTTGTGATGATGAATTTCACCTAAGTAGATTCCTTTCGGGAGTGTTTTTTTACTTTTTAACTCTTCAAAGGATTTTTTCAATGCTTCTTTTCTTTGTGGTACTGAGAAATAAGAGTGTGAAGCTTGTGAAAAACTCCAGTTGGAATGAGAATAATTTGTTTGGTGGGCCAAATCAACGGACAACTGGCATAACGATTTAATTTCAGATACATATTCATCCGCCGATTTATTATGCCAAAGACGGTAGCGATTACCATCCCAACTCGATGCAAAAGGTTTTTGGGTTAGATTAAGTTGTAGTTTTTCATCAAAATCCGTATATGTGATTAGAACCTCCATTTCATCTGGATAGTAGTCAAAATGAATTTGTCGCTGCTCGTCATCAAAATAAATTTTGATGCTTTCGAGTGAAAAACCTTTTTTGACTAAAGCGTCAATTAACTCTTGATAACATCCCTTGATGATCGGATAACTTATTTCATCAATGGATTCGCTGTTTATCCCTTTTAAAATGCATATGCTCATGGATAAGCCCTCTATTTTTTTAAGGGCGCTTTTATGAAACTATATCCTGAACATTGGTATTGGGTTTGTGGGGAAGTTATAGCGCCAAATTCAACTGCACATGCCCAACCTGAAAAACAATGTTCAGGCAGCTCATGCACATATTCATATTGGGGCGCATTATTGTCATAAAATTACTTATTTTGTCTAATTTAATAACAATATTTTTATCATGGATTATACTTTCTGTCAATAAAAGATGCAATATACTTTTTCAAGTAATTAATTACATGATTTTAAATGTATTTTCATTTTATTCTAAATTTGCTAAAGTCCTCTAATTAATTATAATAATTTCATCCAGTATGCATTATTCTAATTACCAAACATGTGCCGTAAGGCCTCAAATACCTCTTTCTGAATGGGATATCTTATCCAGCTTGCCAACTGCTTTGGTAATTATCAATTCTCAAGGAAGAATTGTTTGGTTAAATCCACCCGCTGAAGCAATGTTGGGATATGGATTACTCGATTCTCTGTGGTTGGATGTGATTTTACGTGCTTTTGTTCCTCGTGCCGACGATGGGCATGAAGTTTCTCTGGCAGATGGGCGTCGAGTCCACGTAGCAATCGCGACTTTGGATAGTTTGCCAGGTATATTAGTCAGTTTAACTGATATAACTGCTACTCGAGATTATGAGAAAGCCAAAGAAAATGAAAAGCGTTTGGTCTCAATTGGTACAATGACTGCACAACTCGCACATCAGATCAGAACACCATTGGCTTCGGCGATGTTATATACGGAACATCTGAATAATCTTCCCGATTTAGAAGTGCGTACTCAAAATTGGATTCATCGATTGCAAGAATGTCATACCAGCATTGAGCAACAAATCCAGGACTTATTACTATTTGCACGAGGTACTACAATAGAGCCAAGGCGCATGGATATGAATTATTGGTGTTCCCTGCTAGTGCAACGTGCACAGCCCTATGTTTTGGCTAAAAATGTTACCTTCAATGTGAATAATCAACTGTCCACTCGTGAATCATTAATTCATGCAGAATCATTAATTGGTGCTGTTTTAAACTTGGTGATCAATTCATTACAATCAGATGCAACAGAAATTAATTTAACACTTGCATCTATAGATAATTCAGGTATACAAATATCAGTAGAGGACAATGGTAAAGGAATGACAGAAGAGGTGAGAAACCAAGCGTTTTCTCCTTTTTATACTACAAAAGCCCAAGGTAATGGCTTGGGCTTGGCAGTTGTTTATGCGGTAGTAAAAGCACATGGAGGTCGACTCAGTTTAGAATCTACTGAGGGAGTCGGTACACAAGTTAATTTGTTTTTGCCGTAAATATGTTGAGTTGTCATCCTGAATATGGCAAAGCACTTCTGATTTAACTTAGATTAAAATTCATGAAGTGCTCTGGCAGGCTTAGGATGATATCCTTTTTATAACACTTAGAAAAAGGACTTTTCTATGAGTCATGTTTTAATCGTTGAAGATGATCCAGTATTAAGAGAAGCGCTGGCTGAAACAATGACTATTGCTGGCCATACATATATTACCGCTAAAGATGGCAAGGAAGCTTTAGCCCTTCTAGAAATCCATAATCCATCAGTAGTATTAACGGATATTCGTATGGATGAACTGGATGGAAATCAATTGCTCGCAGAGATCCAAAAAAGAAGACTTGGATTGCCTGTGATTTTGATGACTGCCTATGGCTCAGTACAGGATGCAGTGAATGCACTTCATCATGGCGCGGTAGACTATTTACAAAAGCCATTCAGCGCTCAAGTATTGACTGAAAAAATCAACCAATACATTAAAGTAGAGTTTGATGAAGATACTGGTGAGCCCATTGCAAAGGATCCTAAAAGTCAGGCCTTATTAACTATGGCATTAAAAGTAGCTCAATCAGATGTTGGTGTGATGATTAGTGGTGAGAGCGGAACAGGTAAAGAGGTGTTGGCTCATTTTATACATGATCATTCATCTCGAAAAAAACAACCTTTCATTGCTATTAATTGTGCTGCAATTCCTGAACAAATGCTTGAGGCGACTTTGTTTGGTTACGAAAAGGGTTCATTTACTGGTGCTTACAAATCCACTCCCGGAAAATTTGAACAAGCGCAGGGAGGAACTTTGCTTCTTGATGAAGTAAGCGAAATGCCTTTAAGCCTGCAAGCTAAATTACTTCGTGTTTTACAAGAGAAAGAAGTAGAGCGAATTGGTGCTAATAAAACAATTAGTTTAGATGTTCGCATTTTAGCTACTACGAATAGACAACTTAAAGATGAAGTAAAGGCTGGTCGTTTTAGGGAAGATTTATTTTATCGTTTGAATGTTTTCCCTTTACAGTGGCATCCTTTACGTGAAAGAAAGAATGACATCATTCCATTAGCTAATTATCTGATTCGTAAACACTGTCACCATAAACAGCGTGTCGTTCCAGTGATTTGTCCAGCTGCTCAGAAACTGATGTTGGCATATCCTTGGCCAGGAAATGCGCGTGAATTAGATAATGTGATTCAACGCGCTTTAGTTTTACAAACTCAAGGTATTATAGAAGCGGAGCATTTACAATTGTCATTAAATGCTACATTGGTTCCTGAAACTACTTCAAATGCCAACAGTAAAAATTTACAAATTCATGAATTTGAATTAATCGAAAAAACTTTACTGGAGAATGAAGGAAATAGACAAAAAGTAGCTGCTTTATTGGGGGTAAGTGAGCGTACTCTACGCTATAAATTAGCAAAAATGCGCGAAGAGGGTTATACAGTATAAAAAAATTTTCCAGCATGGGTATTTGGTGGGCCTGCAAGGCAAAGCCATATCTGCGGATTAAGCGATTCTATTCACATCGAGAATCCACGGGTAACAGATAAAATGGATAAAACACCGATTAATGAGGTAAATAGGGATATGAGTGAAATTAATACAGTTAACTTACTAAATCAGATCAAGACAATGTCTGCTAAAGCTGAAGGCTCAGTTATTGAGACAGAAGCAAATCAATCTCCTTTTGGCTCTGTATTTCAACAAGCTATGAATCAAGTCAATGAATTAAATCAATCTGCTGATTCTTTAAAAGCACGTTTTGAAATGGGGGATCCTAATGTAAGCCTAGGGGAAGTTATGATAGCAGCTCAAAAATCCAATTTGGGGCTTGAAGCTACGGTTCGAGTTCGTAACAAAGTGGTACAAGCATATCAAGACATTATGAATATGCCAGTATAATTAGGAGTTTAATATGGCATTGGCTGATAGTGCATCAACAGTCGCAGCAAAATTTGCGAATCTCTCTATTGCTCGACAAATTGGTTTATTAGTAGGTGTGGCTGCCAGTATTGCAATTGGTTTAGCTGTTGTTTTATGGTCTCGCGATCCGAATTATGTTCCCTTATATACGCAAATGAATGCACGTGACGCTGCTGAGGTAGTATCTGCTCTTGAACGTAATGGAATTGATTTTAAGATTGATAATAACAACAGCATGATTATGGTTGCGGCTGATAATCTCCAAAATGCACGGCTTAAATTGGCAATGGAAGGATTGCCTCGTGATCCCGTTGGTTCAGAAGAACTTTTTTCAAATGCTAATGCATTTAATAGCAGCCAATTTATGGAGAATGCGCGTTATAAGCAAGCTCTGGAAGCTGAGCTGGCTCGTACTATAAGTAAGTTTAATGATATCAAATCAGCTCGAGTTCATTTAGCAATTCCACGCGAATCAGCTTTTGTTCGTGATGCACATGAACCCAGCGCTTCAGTTTTCCTTGATGTCTATTCTGGTTTAGAGCTTAAAAAACATACAATTGCAGCAATTGTGAATTTGGTTGCATCCAGTATTCCAAATTTATCTGCAAGTCGGGTGACTGTTGTCGATCAGGATGGGCAATTGCTAAATGAAGGTGGGGGGCAAACCTTTTTTACAGATACAGAACGATATTTAGATTACAGACAAAATTTGGAACATCAATATGCTCAAAAAATTCAGGATATTTTAACGCCAATACTTGGTTATGGTCGAGTTAGGGCGAAAGTTTCTGCGGATATTGACTTTACAAGTTATGAACAAACACAAGAAATGTTTAATCCTGAACTACCTTCTTTGCGTAGCGAACAAACAATGGAGGAAAAACGTAGTTCCTCAAGTGATGCTGTTGGAGTTCCAGGCACTTTATCTAATACACCACAAACCAATCCTGCTCTTGCAGCCAAGAATACTCCTCCTAAAAATGGCCCACCGCCACAAACGCAAACAGCATCGGATACAAATCAATCCACAGATTTGCGTAAGCAAAGCACCAAAAATTTCGAGTTGGATAAAACGGTTAGTCATACTAAAAATCAACCGGGGACAATTAAACGTCTCTCAGTCGCAGTTTTAGTAGATAATCGAGCGGTAATGGATGAGAAAACTAAAAAAATGACCAAAGCCCCGTTGACTCAAAAGGAAATTGATCAAATCAAATTGCTTGTTGCAGATGCAATTGGGTTAAATATACAGCGTGGTGATAGTTTGAATGTGATCAATACAGGTTTTGTTAAACCCGATCCTGTCGCGGCTATTCCTGAGGAGCGTTTTTGGCAGAAGGATATTTTCTGGTCGATAGTCAAGCAGGCAGTAGCTGCGTTATTTGTTTTGGCTTTAATCTTTGGTGTACTTAGACCAATGCTTAAAACACTTGCCAGTAATCGAAATGAGGGTAAAGTTGAGAGTGATGAACCGCCTATAGGAGACTTGACTTACGACGGAACAATCTCAATCAAAGATGCAAATGATTATGAGTCACAATTAAATTTATTACGGCAGGTTGTGGATAAGGAGCCCAAACGTGTTGCACAAGTAGTTAAAAATTGGGTTGATCGGGGGTAACTATGGATGGAATAGAGCGTGCGGCCATTTTACTATTGAGTATGGGCGAAAAAAATGCTGCTGAAGTATTAAGACATCTGGAGCCGAGGCAAGTACAAAAGGTGGGTGTTGCAATGTCGACGCTGAGCAATGTTACCAAGGCAAAAATGGAAAATGTATTGGTTGAATTTACCCATGCAATTGGAGAGCAAACGAGTTTAACAGTAGACACGGAGCATTATTTACGTACAGTACTCATTGAAGCTTTAGGTCTTGAAAAAGCGACTCCATTCATTGACCGAATTTTGGTTTCAGATAAAGACAGCGGACTCAATCGTTTAAAATGGTTGGATGGTCGATTAATTGCTGATGTAATTCGTAACGAACATCCACAAATTATTGCTACTATATTAATTCATTTGGATAGTGAGCAAGCAGCAGAAGTAGTGCGTTATTTTAGTGTCGATAAACGCTCGGAAGTATTATTGCGTATGTGCAATATTGATACAGTAAAACCAGAAGCGATATCAGAGCTGGGACAAGTTATAGAAAAACAACTTAGTGGGCAGAAAGTAAGTAAAACCGCCTCTGTAGGAGGCATTAAGAGTGTTGCTGATGTAATTAACTATTTCGATGGCTCTATGGAAGAAGAGGTATTAAATAAAATTAAAGATTGGGACGAAGAATTAAGTGAAAAAATCAGAGACAAAATGTTTGTTTTTGAGAATTTAGTGGATATGGATGATCGGAGCATGCAAACTTTATTGCGTGATGTGACGCCTGAGCAATTAAAGCTGGCTTTAAAAGGTACAACTGAACCGACCAAGGAAAAAATATTCTCCAATATGTCTAAACGCGCTGCTGATTTATTGCGTGAAGATATTGAGCTACAAGGTCCTGTGAAAGTTGTTGATGTAGAGCGTGCTCAACGAGATATTCTGGGTATAGCAAAAAGCCTTGCTGAAGACGGTAAGATTGCTCTGGGTTCCAAAGGTGGCGATGATATGATTTAAGGGTTTGAAGCGCAACAAGCTAGAATTATTTTTTAGTTTCATCCCACGAGGCTGCGTTTATGATTGGATATGATTTTCAGGATGATAAGTATATGTCGAATGAATTTGAGCCTTACCTTAAGAAAAGAGAAAGTAATAGTGGGTTTAGCGCTTGGGAATATGAGTCAATAACTCATAATGAAGCAAAAGTAGAAATTAATGAAGAGGAACTTTTTCTCGCTGAGTGTGAACGCCTAAAACAAGAGGCTATAAAAAAGGGCTATACCGAAGGCATGCAACAAGCACAAGCCGAAATTGAGGAAAAAAGAAAGCAGTTTTTACGATGGTTTGATCTATTACAAAATCCAGTAAAGCTAATAGACGAACAAGTTACGCAAGAGTTTATACAAACTGTAATTTGGTTAAGCCAGCATTGTATTGGGATTGAGTTATCCGTTCATCCTAATCTGTTAAAAAACATACTCAATGCCATCAAATTAGAGTTGCCTTCTTTACAAGCTAACAAAATCTTTGCTATGCATCCAGATGATGTAGCTTGGATTAAAAGTGAATTTGGTGAAAAAGAAATACCAGGTTTACAAGAGATTCTGGTAGCAGATCCTTTATTGAGCCGTGGCGATTTCTATTTAAAGGGCGAACACAGTGAATTGGATGGCCGAGTATATACCCGTCTAGCGACTTTGTTTACAAAGTATATTACTCAAGATAATCTAATTGCCCCCTTAAAAGATCAGGGTTAACCGATGAAAATTTACGAGTCTCATCTGGTTAAGGTATTGTCTGAAATTCGAGAAAAAGAACATTCAGGGTTATTACATTGCGGCCGTATAAGCCGGGCAGTTGGTCTTACTTTAGAAGCCAAAGGGTTTAATCAACCTGTTGGTGCACGTTGTTTTATTACTATTGATGAATCACGCACAATAGAAGCGGAAGTAGTTGGCTTTAGCCACGATCGAGTTTATTTGATGTCTATAGGGGCGATTCAGGGACTCGCCCCAGGAATGATCATTACGCCAACTGGACGCGTTGCACAGGTAGAAGTGGGGACTCAATTACTAGGGCGAGTTGTCAATGGATCTGGGGTTCTTATAGATGATGGTCCACCTCTTGAGATGAAGGATGCATATCCTTTAATTAGCCCAGCAGTTAATCCTTTAAAAAGGGCAGTCATAGATACACCTTTGGATGTAGGCATTCGTGCAATTAATGGATTACTTACTGTTGGGCGCGGACAGCGAATTGGATTGTTTGCGGGATCAGGGGTAGGAAAATCTGTTTTATTAGGAATGATGACTCGTTTTACCCAAGCGGACGTAGTTGTTGTTGGCTTGATTGGTGAGCGTGGCAGAGAGGTCAAAGAATTTATTGAATTGAATTTAGGTGAGGAAGGTTTAAAGCGCGCCATAATAGTGGCAGCTCCCGCAGATGAAAGCCCCCTAATGCGTTTGCATGGGGCTAAAGTAGCTACAAGTATTGCTGAGTATTTCCGCGATCAAGGTAAACATGTGCTACTGCTTATGGATTCATTAACACGTTTTGCACAAGCACAAAGAGAAATTGCTCTATCTATTGGTGAAGCACCAGCAACGAAAGGTTACCCTCCTTCGGTATTTGCGAAATTACCGAAACTTGTAGAACGGGCAGGTAATGGTGAACCAGGCAGCGGTTCGATCACTGCATTTTATACAGTTTTAACTGAAGGGGATGACTTGCAAGATCCGATTGCTGATGCAGCACGAGCTATTTTGGACGGGCATATTGTTCTAAACAGGTCTATTGCTGAAGAAGGACAATATCCTGCTATTGATTTAGAGGCATCGATAAGCCGAGTAATGCAAACTATAGTTCCTGAACAACAAATAAGTGATATGTTATTATTCAAAAAATATTTATCACTATATGAGAAAAACAAAGATTTCATTCTGCTCGGTGCATATGCTAAGGGAAGTGATCCTAATCTTGATAAAGCGATTCATGCTCGAGATAAAATTCGGGAATATATGGAGCAAGGTATCAACGAACGGTTCACCTATAAAGAAAGTGTGGCTATGTTATCCCAATTAGTATCATCTTTTGGAGCTAATTGATGAGTCAGCGATTGGAGCGTTTAAAACAACTTTTGCAGATCAAAAAGGAAGCGACATATGCCGCATATCAAGATCTTTTAAAAGCACAGGAACAATTCAAACATAATAAGTTAAAGCATGAGCAATTGGTGTCTTATCGACAGGATTATTTAAAACAAGTTGAGAAAATTGGTGAACAAGGTACTGTAGTTGCTCGACTACGTAATCGAATCGATTTTATTAGCCATTTGGACACAGCTTTAATACAATTGAATGCACATTTAGCTTATTTAGGGAAAGTAAGGTCTAAGGCCGAACTAAATTACAAACAGGCAAAGATTTCTGAAGAAGGGGTCAACCAATTGGTTGACCGGGTTAATAAGAGTGAACAACTCAAACTCCAGCGCATCGAACAAAAAGAAAATGATGAGTATGCGCAAAAGCAATGGTATAGTAAAAAAATCAATGAGTAATCGAACACTAAGCGTGAGCAAAGTAGTAAAAAGAATTTGGATGCTTTTAGCCATCCTGATTATTTTTATGGCTGTTTTATCCAGCATCTTCCGATCTTTGACACCCTGGGCGAAAGAATATAAGGGGGAGGTTGAACATCATCTCTCAATTCTTATAGGGCAACCCGTAACTATACAAGCGATGGAAACAGGATGGTATTGGTTCCAACCAGTGCTTAAATTAAATCAGGTTACTTTAGGTAATGATTCTGAGCATGCATTTCGTATCAATAAATTGTTAGTCGGTATTAACCTCTTTAAATCGTTATGGAATTGGCAGATCCAACCCGGGGTCCTCTATATTGATGACATGCATTTAAATTTGAGAGAGAAGGATCATCACTGGACTATTGATGGTGTTGCAACCGACTCGCTGAATAGCAGCGATATGACTCCCGAGAAAACCAAGCAGATTTTGATTTGGCTATCGCAACAAGAACACTTAATTATTAAGCAGGTTTCAGCATATTTCCATTTTAGTGATGGAGGATTGATTCCTGTTAATGGTTTAAATGTTTCGGTTATTAATCGGGGTGGGCATTATAAATTTAAGGGCGAAGCGCGGCTTGCACAAACCAGTAGTACTAATTTTCAGCTGCTAGGCGATGGATATTTTGATCCGGATCATTTTGAGGATATCGAAGGAAAGTTTTATTTTTCAGCCAAAAATGTTGTACCTGCTCAATGGCAAAGTTTATTTCCTAAAGCAACAGAACATTTGGAAGGTGGTAAGGGTTATATTAATTTATGGCTTGATGTGCATCATGGGGCGATTTCTTCAATACAAGCGCAGGTAACATTTAAGCGACTGGCTTGGAGACTATTGAACAATCAGCAGAGTCAGCTTATTCAATCATTCTTTGCCAATCTCTCTTGGAAGCCCGACAATTTGGGGTGGCAGTTTCAAGCCGATCCGATTAAATTGCGGGTGGGTGGTGTGACATGGCCTGAGAACAAATTATTGCTTAAATACAATAGAGAACAACAAAGTTACCAATTATTTGTAAAATCAATCATTATTGAATCGCTGTTTTCTAATGCGATTAACTGGCCCAAAAGCATCCAAAATATATTGAGCATGAAGCCTCAAGGAATCTTGCAAGATACCCAGATTCTTGTCGCCTTAAATACGAATGTTTCAGTTATTCCCCCAATCCCTGTTTTTAACACCTTTACTGTGAATGAACAATTAACATCACAATCCTCGTCATCTCTTGGCGCATCTCAGAATGCCAATGACACATTACACATAAGAGGAAATGATTTTTCCATAAATGACTATTCAATAAATTATGTTTTAACACGTTTTGAGCAATTAGGGTGGAATGCCAAGGACAATATTCCTCAAGTAAAAAATTTTTCAGGTGTCATAAATTGGCAGCCGGAACAAGGACGTTTAGAACTTGACTCTGAAAATACCTCAATAAAAGTTAAAGGTTATCCAGAACAAACATTAACCTTAATTAATGGAGCTTTTGATTGGAAAGAGTTAAGTGATGGTTTGCGAATAAGTATGGAACGACTTGTCATAAACCAGCCCGAACTCACATTAAGTATGCAAGGAGCAATCGATCAGGCGACTCGACAATCTGTAGGTAATATTCGTCTAGGCGCTGAGTTTTCTGGAAAAAATTGGCAGCAATGGGTTGCGTTTTTACCTAAAAAGCACATGAAACCCAAATTATATCTTTGGCTTAAGAATGACTTAAAACGTATCGCAGTCGCGAGTGGAAGAGTAAGAGTGAATGGTTTGGCAAAAGATTTCCCCTTTGATAACAATACAGGCGAGTTCACTGTAGAAAGTTATGCAAGCGGGGGAGAGCTTGCAATTAATTCCAAATGGCCGGTTGTAAAGGAGATTGATGGATATATTCATCTAAAAAATCGTAATCTGAATATTGATATAGTCCATGCTAATTTCCAGGGTGTACCTGCAAAGCAATTGTTTTTGCGCATTAATGACATAGGAAAAAATAAAGAGAGTTTATTGGTGACAGGGAAAATTGATGCATCAGTACAAAAAATGATGAATTATGTTATGGCGTCTCCGTTAAGGAAAAAGCTATCGCTTTTAAAAATGTTGTCTGTCAAGGGCTCAGCTTTACTTGATTTGAGTGTACAGGTGCCTCTATATCCAGAAAATGATGAAGTGCTTGCTAAAGGGAATGTGACCTTTAAAAATAATACGATCACAGTCAATCATGAATTAGGTCAATTTGCTGTACGAAATGTATCAGGTGGGTTGATGTTTAATGAAACAGGGATAATCGATAGTTACCTGTTTGCCAGTATCTTGGGACATCCAATGAATATCAAAATTCAATCAGTTAAAGTACCCAGGCCTGCTACAACGATCGCAATTGATGGAAAATGTACGGTTGATTCCTTGAAAAACCAATTTAAATTACCGTTTCTTTCTGTAGTTGATGGTTCATTCGATATGAACACGGTATTGAGGTTAAGTGATAAACCCTCTGAAGCAGACAGCATCAGTTTTAATAGTTCTTTAGAAGGATTGGATGTTAATTTGCCGGAGCCTTTAGGTAAAAAATCGGATACCAAGGCCCCTCTGGCATTAAATCTTGAGCTCAATGCGAAAAAATTAATGCGTTTACGAGGAAATTACGACAATCGTTTAAGTGCAGATCTGCTGTTTAAAAACGCGAAAGAAGCATATGCTTTTGATTCAGGACAAGTACGATTAGGTAGCGCCAATGCTGTAAATCAAAAATTACCTGGACTATCTATTGTTGGTGTTTTAAAAGGATTTGATCTACAAGAATGGAAGGATGTATATAATCAATTTTCTTCACCAAAAGCAGGAACATCCTTATTAAACAATCTGCGCATTATCAATGTAACTGTAGATAAATTGAGCCTTTTGAAGCAGCAATTTAATAAAATGATAGTCAAAGCAAAAATATTGCCTAGTAAAGATTGGTCTTTTAATTTACAGCAGAAAAACATTGCGGCGGATTTAATCTATCGAACACCTGCAAATGAATTAAGTGGTCATATCTACCATTTAAATTTAGATAAGATTGATTCAGTAGGAGAGGAACTTACTGAGGCTAACCAGGTGCATCCAAACCAAATACCGAATCTTAATTTACGAGTTGATAATTTGTCTGTAGGAAAAGTGCAAGTGGGTGATGTAACTTTAAAAAGCCAATCCACTGCTGGAAAATGGAAAATGGACTATTGCCAGATCACATCTCCAGTATATCAGTTTAATGTTCAGGGAGAATGGATTGAGAAAGAGAATCTAAATCAAACTAATCTTGATGTAAAACTGAATATCACAAATTTGGCTAAAACTTTGGAGCGTTGGCATATAACCCCAACGGTACATGCAAAAAAGGGATATATGGAATTTCATGGTGGTTGGAATAAAAGTTTGTATCAATTCTCTCTTGCTTCGTTGAAAGGATCGATGTATTTACAACTTAAAAATGGAAGAATTACGCATCTCAGTAAGGAGACTGAAGAAAAGTTAGGTCTCGGTAAATTATTAAGTATCCTAAGTTTGCAAACCATTCCACGCCGCTTACAATTAGATTTTAGTGATTTGGCACATCAAGGATATAGTTTCGATATTTTTCAAGGAAACTTCCTAGTGAATAAGGGAATTATGGGTACTCAAGACAGTTATCTTGATGGTCCTGTTGCTTATGCAAGCATGAAAGGAGATCTTGATTTAGTCAAACATACTTATGATCTGAACTTGAAAATATCCCCACATATAACTGCAAGTTTGCCTGTTGTTGCGACTATTGCTGGTGGTCCTGTAGCGGGTGTCGCAGCCTGGGTTGCAAATAAAATTATTAACCAAAGTATGCAAAAAATTTCTGCATACAGTTACAAAATTTCAGGACCTTGGAACGAACCTGTTGTTCAACAACTCGATATTATTAAGAAAATAATGAGAAAGGAAGAATCCTAATCTGAGGGATTTAGCTTAAATGTTACATCTTATATTTGATCGTTATTGGGATATTTGTTTATTAAAGGACAGCCCGGAAAACACACCTTACTCCATCTCCCGGATGGTATTAAGTAGTATTTTGTTGATTTTACTTATGACGATTGAATGGGATTATTCTTATTTCAATTCTTCTGAAGATCTAATCAATAATGCATTCATTTCAATATGCTTGGTTATTTCTTATATTATTTATACTTACCTGACTTTGTATTTTAAGGGATTGACTTCGCGATTGGTGCAAACGGTCACCTCGTTATACTGTATCAATATTATTATTCATATATTGGTGGTTCCTTTGATGATTCTTGCTCCTTATCTGTCTGCTCTTAATTTAAGAAATCCTTTATTAATATTTGTTGGTGTTCTTTATTTATTTTTCAGTTTAGGATTATCTGTTTGGCAGTTTGTTATCATAGCACATATATATAAGTTCGCTTTAAACACAACAGCGATTCAATCCGTCTTAGCTGCATTTGGTTTAATAGCGGTTAATGTTTTAACTGTTTCTTTATTAGAATGAAATTAGGATTATCATGCATTTACATATTTTAGGTATAAGCGGAACTTTTATGAGCGCTCTGGCTTTACTCGCGCGTGATGCAGGACATAAGGTTACTGGAAGTGATGCTAATTGTTATCCTCCAGTGAGCGATTTGCTTGCAGCAAAAGGAATAATCTGGACTGAAGGGTATGATGATACTACTTTAGCGTTGCAAGCAGATCTGGTCATTGTGGGTAATGCGATGAAAAGAGGAATGCCTGTACTTGAAGCAGTCATCGAATCAGGTAAGCAATATACTTCTGGACCACAATGGCTTGCTGAAAATATTTTATCCAAATATCAAGTAATCGCTGTTTCTGGTACGCATGGCAAAACGACGACTACTTCAATGATTGCCTGGATTCTACATCAAGCAGGATTTAATCCTGGGTTTTTAATTGGCGGTGTCTCTTCTGATTTCAAGACGAGTGCTTGTCTTGGTTCGGGTAAATGGTTTGTAATTGAAGCAGATGAATATGATAGTGCGTTTTTTGATAAACGCCCTAAGTTCATGCATTATCGTCCAAGAATTGCTATTTTAAACAATCTGGAATTTGATCATGCGGATATTTATCCTGATTTAGCAGCGATTCAATTGCAATTTCATTATCTGATGAGAACTATCCCAGCGAGCGGTGTCGCAATTAAACCACGAGATGATAAAGCATTGAATGAAGTGATTGCACGTGGCCAATATTCACGAATCGAAGAGTTGGCTTTGGATGGAGATGCTCAATGGTCAGCCCAATTGATTGAGGAAAATGGTTCTGCATTTAAAGTATTACATCATGGAAAGGAAGTAGCCGAAGTCAAATGGCCATTAATTGGGCGTTTTAATGTGGAAAATGGTTTAGCAGCTCTTGCTGCTAGTGTAAATGCTGGAGTTGAGCCAAAAGTTGCAGCGAAAGCTTTAGAACGTTTTACACCAGTTAAACGTCGATTAGAGGTTCGGTCAAATAAACATGATATAACTGTTTATGATGATTTTGCACATCATCCTACAGCCATTATGCGAACGGTTGATGCTTTAAAACAAAGTAATAGACATCAACGTATTTTTGCAGTGTTAGAGTTTGCTTCGTATACCATGCGCACTGGTGTTCACGCGGATGAAATGGCACATGCTTTGAAACCAGTTCATGGAGCGTATGTTTTAGAACCACACGATTTTAACTTGCATGAAACAGTAAGTAACTGGACTTGTCCTTATAAGATCTGTAAAAACCATGATGAAATTATTAAAGAAGTAACCGATACAGTGCAAGCAGGAGATGCAGTTTTGGTTATGAGTAACCGAGGTTTTAATGGGATTCATCAACAGTTAATCAATTCGATAGACGAGCGGTTTTCAAGATAATCTAGTAGTCTGAGCGCAGGGTAGTGGGATCCGGAAGCGATAATACTGTATTCTCCGATTCCACTGTGCTGTACTCGGGCTTCATTCTTAGTTTATAACTCCTTCTTCATATCTAACTTGCTGAGTTATCCTAGAACTTATTGGGCATAAAAAAACTAGAAAAAAGACGTTTAATTCTTTTTATGTTCAATTAGTTAAATTAATAGTTGCAATATTTTTTATAGGTTGCTATAAAAAATGAAGGCGTTTACATTTTTGGACAATGACGCGTTGCAGTTATTGCGGGTCAAAATTTGCAGGAGGGACGCAATGACAAAGTTTGCCGAATTTCAGCAAAAAGCGAAAAGACTAGCAACGTGTTTAGCGCGATCTTATGGACACCATGTGGGATGTTTGAATTTTTTCTCCTTATTCATTCCTAATCATGTTGCCATCGATGATGCGGATACAATAAGTATGCTGGCTCACAGTTTAGATGAGACATATGAGTTAATCCAATATGTTAAAGTTGTTAAGAGAGATCCTACGCTAACTCTAGATGATTTTAATGAATTTAGAAGACAGGTTCTTATTGGAATTTATTTGGTTAAGTGGTTCCAATACAGTTCTTCAGTAAGTAATTATCTTTATCAATCTTTGATTGATTTATTTCGTAGTCATTTAGAAGTCCAATCTCTTGAAGAAATGGACAAGGATTTTTTTAATTCATGTTTGAGCGAGTTCAGTTACTATTGCACATTTGTATTTGAACGACGCGAAGAAGAAACATACAGTGAGCTAAATAAGCGATTAGGAGCAACAATTCAAAAGGACATTCATGAAGCAAAATATTTTTCGTCTAGCAAGAATTCTTCATCTGTATACGGACTTTATAGGGGAATTATGAATTCTTTGGGAATGAGTATGTATTAAGGAGGATGTATGACTTTTATTCCGCCAACGTTTGCAAAATTTAGAGTCAATACGCTGAACCTAGAAACAAAATATTCCACTATATTAGGCAGATATACTGTAGTGGATGGCCAGGTTAATGATGGAGCATCTGCACTACAACAGTCTAGTCTTGATGTATTAATTGCTAGAACAAATGAAGTAATTAAATGTAAATCAGATCGAACCCCTCAGATTGAGGTGTTTAATCAATTGGTTAATGAATTACGTCAAATTCCAAAAGAAAATAAAAAAGATACAGAGCAGGGGGCTTTGTTTTTATTAGGAGCATTAATTCATCGTTATTTTCGATTAATTAAGGAATATGATAATTTTAATTACTATGCATCTTGGACTATATGGGGCAAATGTAATGTAACGGATTGTAAGTTATTCCAAGCGATAAGAAGAGCATTGAAATTTAAAGAATTAGACTCAGACTTGATAAAAAAGACATTTAGAGCAGATGATTTAAAAACTCTTGATGTTGTAACTATTGTCAAAGCATTAGAAGTCTTTCGTAACAACATGCTGCTTGAAGATAAAGAGAAAGTTCCTCGCTTCATGAAATACCCCCATTTTGCTGAAGATAGAAATTTCAAATCATACTTACAAGATATTATCGATGAGCATACGCGACGAGGTTCAGCTATCCTAAATCGGTTTACAGCAATTGAATTTGTTAAAACTCTAGCAGAGCAAATTGAAAATGAACGGCAACAGCTTGAAAAAGATATAGAGAAATGGTGTAAAGGGGTGGCAAAAGATTATAAAGATTTTAACGTCTTTAAAAATTTAGACGAAGAGGCAATTAATGTAAGTCTTATTAAATATGTTGAGTCAGACACATCAAGAAATATAATTTTTAGTTTATTTTATACTCCATTAATTCAAGAGAATCTTGAGACCACGGACCACAGTTCTTTTTTAACAAAAATGAAAGCCTGTTATGATTCTACGTGCAGCTATATGCTTTTTGGTGGTTATGTATTGTTATTACAGCAATCCAAGATGCTCGATACAGATCTGCTATTTACCCTCCAACAAGCTTTGGGTTTGGAAAAAAGTCTGGATGAATTGACTAAAGAGGACATGCTCGATGGGGTGAAGTTTCTCAAACAATTCCTCGAAACAGAGCCTGGTGCTGTTTTGGATTGCACATTTTTTAATGGAAAAGATAAGATGCTTACTGCCATCGCGAGAGCAGAGAAAGAGTTAACCATACAAGATGCACCGAAAAAAGAGGGAAGTTTAGTCCTCACTCATTGATTGTTACTGAACAGTAGCATGGGCAGTACAGCGGAACATTGATAAAGAAGTTGATTCATGCTCAGAACCAACTTTCGCTGTGCTGTACATGGCTACATTTTATGGTTTCGTTTTTAAAAAATCATTTTCTTGCTGGTTGTAATCAAGATCAAAACGAAACAAATTGTTGAATCCATTATCAAAGCTCTAATGAAAACGGATTAAAATTGGTTTTCACATCGAAGTGATCAACATTATCTTTTCTTTTTAAATAATTTGAAACTTGATATGTAATCGGCAATGCACATATTTCATACAGTACTTTGAATAAATACATCGTTTCAATAATTTGCCAAATGCCTGCGTAGGGGATTATGAACAAAAAGGCAATATGAGTAAAAAGTAGTGTATCGATACCAACGCCGATCATCGTGCTTGTAATCGCGCGCAGCCAAAGCCGCTCTCCAGATGTCAGCACTTTGAGTTTGGCTAAAATAATTGAATTGGCAAATTCACCAAAGAAGTAACTAATGACGGAAGCTGTGAAAACCCTTAATGTTCCTTGATATATTGTTGCATAAGCTTCTTGATGAGGCCAGTAGGGTGATGGAGTCAGATAAATGGTAAGCCAGGTACCCAAAAATACAATAGTATTCGCAAGTAATGCCATCCAAATGATCCGTCTACTTACTTTAAATCCATATACTTCAGTCAAAATATTATCAAAGACATAGGTTAAAGGGAAAAAAATTAAACCAGCAGCAAAATTGATGGAACCAAATGCAGCTATTTTAAAAGCAGCTAAGTTCGATAAGATTAAAAAAGTTGTAAACAATATACCTACACTAATGACACTGGATTTGTTTGCGGATGTTTGTTTGGGAAATCTTTTAATTAAATCCATATTATTGGTTTGTTCGGCAGAATATAAAGCCGCAATATGCACTACATCTTCATGCGAAAAATTATCCAGCCATTTTTTTTGATACAGTTCACTTATTGGCTTATCAAAATTTGCCGCCTTACCAGTAACTTGGACTTTAACGTAAATTTGAGCGGTATTTTGATAATTCTCATCAACTGAAATAATCCGATATGCATTAGAAATAATTTTACCTGCTGGTGTTTGATGCAGTTGTTTTATTCGATGAAATAATTTATTGATCATAGTTTTTATATTGAGAAATGATAAGGTCTGACGCCCTTATTATGCCTAAAAATAAAACAAAAGTCAGTGCGTTTGTGCCTGAGAACCTTATTGGTCAAAGCGTTCAAGTGGAACCTCTTACTTTAAGTCATTATGAGAGTTTGCGTCATCCAGCTAATGATGCAAACGATTAGACCAGATAGGAGCGGATCGTTAGAATGTTTTGTGGTTTGTGGGCATTGTAGCCTGGGTGCAGTGCACCCAGGTCAAATATTAGATTAATGACTCGTAAACTTCATCTCTCCATCTTTATAAGTCACCTTGATTGTTTCTCCTGACTTAAATTTTCCTGTCAGTATATTTTGAGCTAGAGGATTTTCCAGCTGTTGTTGAATAGTGCGTTTTAAAGGTCTTGCACCATATACTGGGTCAAAGCCTGCTTCTGCCAAGTGTGATAAAGCTTCTTGAGTTACATCAAGATGGATATCTTGTTGATTCAAGCGCTTTTGCAAGTAGCCAATTTGGATCGATGCAATTTTTGCAATTTGATCTTGAGCAAGGGCGTGGAAGACCACTGTATCATCAATCCGGTTAATGAATTCAGGACGAAAGTGTTGACGTACCATTTCCATAACAGCATCTTTAACTTGGTCGTATTTAAATTTGTTGCCCATTTCTTGAATCAGATTGGATCCAAGATTTGAAGTCATGACGATAATGGTATTACGAAAATCAACGGTACGTCCCTGGCCATCAGTCAAGCGCCCATCATCCATAACTTGCAAAAGTATATTAAACACATCCGTATGCGCTTTTTCTACTTCATCAAGTAAAATTACGGAGTAGGGTCTGCGACGGACTGCTTCTGTCAAATATCCGCCTTCTTCATAACCTACGTACCCAGGGGGGGCACCAATCAGACGGGCAACAGAATGTTTTTCCATAAATTCAGACATATCAATGCGTACCATTGCTTCTTCAGTATCAAAGAGAAAAGAGGCCAAGGCCTTACATAATTCCGTTTTACCCACACCCGTAGGACCGAGAAATAAAAACGAACCTATAGGACGGTTAGGGTCTGATAAACCGGCACGTGAACGACGAATGGCATTGGATACAGCATTTATTGCTTCATTTTGACCTATAAGTCGATGATGGAGCACATCTTCCATTTGGAGTAATTTTTCTTTTTCACCTTCCATCATTTTCGCTACAGGTATGCCGGTCCACTTCGATACGACCTCTGCTACCTCATCCTCAGTCACTTTGTTACGGACTAATTTGTTCTCATGCGACTCTACTTCGGCTACTTGAGCTAAGCGCTTTTCAAGTTCTGGAATGCGTCCGTATTGTAATTCAGACATTCGACTCAAATCACCAGCTCGACGTGCAGTTTCCATTTCAAGTTTTGCTTGTTCAAGCGCTTCTTTAATTTGAGTAGCTCCGTGCATTGTTGCTTTTTCTGCCTTCCATACTTCTTCTAAATCAGAATAGCTTTTTTCTAATTCGTCAATTGTATGTTGTAGATCGTCAAGTCGTTTTTTAGAGGCCTCATCATGCTCTTTTTTGAGTGCTTCACGTTCGATTTTTAATTGAATCAAACGTCGCTCTAATTTATCCATGCTCTCAGGTTTTGAATCTATTTCCATACGAATCAAACTTCCTGCTTCATCAATTAAGTCAATTGCTTTATCAGGCAGTTGTCTGTCTGTAATATAGCGGTGTGATAGAGTAGCTGCTGCGACTATAGCCGGATCCGTAATTTCAACCCCATGATGTACTTCATAACGTTCCTTTAAACCACGCAGAATAGCAATAGTGTCTTCCACACTGGGTTCATCAACCAGAACTTTTTGGAAGCGTCGCTCCAAAGCGGCATCTTTTTCAATATATTGTCGATATTCATCTAAAGTGGTTGCACCGATGCAATGGAGTTCACCGCGTGCTAAAGCTGGCTTTAGCATGTTTCCTGCATCCATTGCACCTTCTGCTTTTCCGGCACCAACCATAGTATGAAGTTCGTCAATAAAGAGAATAATTTGACCTTCTTGTTTTGCTAAATCATTCAGAACTGCTTTAAGGCGCTCTTCAAACTCACCGCGGTATTTTGCCCCTGCAATCAATGCCCCCATATCTAAAGAAAGCAATCGCTTATTTTTTAAACCTTCAGGAACTTCACCATTAATGATGCGTTGTGCCAGTCCTTCAACAATCGCAGTTTTACCTACACCGGGCTCACCAATCAAAACGGGGTTGTTTTTTGTACGTCTTTGCAACACCTGAACAGTTCTACGAATTTCATCATCGCGTCCTATCACCGGATCTAATTTACCTTGTTCTGCTCGGGCGGTTAAATCAAGGGTATATTTTTCCAGGGCTTGGCGCTGTTCTTCGGCATTAGCGTCATTAATGCTTTCTCCACCTCGCAACTCAATAATTGCATTTTCAATTGCTTTGGCTTCGCCGCCAGCTTGCTTAAGCATGCGAGAAAGACTGCCTTCTTCGCTTATTGCCGCTAAAACAAAAAGTTCACTGGAAATAAAATTATCCTTTTTTTGCTGTGCCAGCTTATCTGTAAGATTTAATAAACGATTTAATCCGTTGGAAATATGGATATCACCACCCATACCAGAGACTTTAGGAAGTTTATCTAATGCTTGATCTAAGAGAGTCCTTAATAAAGGGATATTGACTCCGGCTTTACTCAACAGGGGTCTGCAGCTGCCTCCTTGTTGATCCAAAAGGGCTTTCATTAAGTGCTCTGGTTCGATAAAGCCATTATCTCTCCCTAAAGCGAGAGATTGGGCATCTGCCAGGGCAATTTGAAACTTTGATGTAAGCTTATCCATTCTCATGATATATAACCTTCTAATGGGTTAATGGGTGTGTTAATTTTCTTGTATCTACCGTAAAATGGGGATTATTTTAATTATTTCAAGTGATGATTATGACAAACAACCATTCCCCTAACTCTACTTCGGATTCTCAAGCTTTGCTGAATCAAATCATTATTGATTATATGAAAGAAGCAAAAAGGAAGCGGAGATGGAAGTGGTTTATGCGTGTTATTTATTTACTTATCATTGCTTACGTTGTATATCAAGTATCAATGAGTACTAATGAAGACATAGGCACTAATACTAAGCCTCATGTTGGTATAGTCGATATTACTGGAGAAATGGCTGAAGCGAAAGCCAATGCCGATGATTTCGCCAAGGGATTAGATTCAGCTTATAAAAACTCTGGATTAAAGGCTGTAATTGTACGTATTAATAGTCCTGGCGGTAGTCCTGTCCAGGCTGAATACATGTATAACATGATAAAGTTTTATCAAAAAAAATATCCTGATATAAAAATTTATGCTGTTTGTGTCGATGCATGTGCTTCCGCTGCTTATTACGTTGCTGTTGCTGCAGAAAATATTTATGCCAGCCCGGCAAGTATGGTTGGCTCTATAGGTGTTTTGTATAATGGTTTTGGCTTTGTTGATTTAATTAACAAAGTTGGCATTACACGAAGATTACAAACTTCTGGTGTAAATAAGTCATTTTTGGATCCTTTTAGTCCTGAAACAGATTTTGCGAAGCAAAAACTACAGGCCATGCTAGATCAGGTTCATGAGCAATTTATTAATCGAGTAAAAGAAGGTCGCGGAGATCGTTTACATATTGATAATGATACATTCTCTGGACTTTTTTGGACTGGGCAACAAGCTTTAGCAATGGGGTTAATTGATGGTTTTGCGAGCAGTGGGCAGCTAGCGCGTGAAATAATTAAGATTTCTGATGTTATTGATTATACCCATAAGCAAAATCTTTTTGATCGAGTGACCAAAAATCTAGGCACTGCTCTGGCTGATGAGCTTCCTTTAAGTTTTGGAGTGAAGCAGGGGTTTAAATAAGGAGTAATCTTGATATCTCGTAGCCCGGGTTCTGCTACGCTTCACCCAGGCTACGAAGTATGTACGCTTCGATTTATTTCAAAACAGGAGAAATGGTTTGTAATAATGATTTAAACACTTTAGGTGTTCCAGCAACAATGTCTCCATGTTTGAGGAAATCATCGCCACCTTGTAGATCGCTAATCAAGCCACCCGCTTCTCTAATTAATAAAGATCCCGCTGCAATATCCCAGGGCCGTAAACCAAACTCCCAAAATCCATCAAGGCGTCCGCTAGCAACATAGGCCAAATCAAGTGCAGCAGATCCAGTTCTTCTGACTCCGGCACACTTGCCAAATAATGCTTCAAATGTCGGTAAGTATCTTTGTGCTACGTTGATGTCACGAGATGGGAAACCTGTTCCTAAAAGGGAGAACATCAGTTGAGTTTGTTTGGAAACACGTATTCTTCGATCATTCAAACGTGCCCCACGTCCTCGGCTTGCAGCAAAACATTCATGCCGTAATGGATCATAAATAACGCCATGCTCTATTCTTCCTTTAACTTTCACTGCTATTGAAACGGAAAAGAAGGGGAAGCCATGTAGATAGTTAGATGTTCCATCTAATGGATCAATAATCCAGATCGACTCGTTATCACCGTCTTGAACACCGCTTTCTTCAGCGAGGATTCCATGGTCTGGATACGCTTTATGAATTGTATGAATGATAGCTTGTTCTGCTTTGATGTCTACTTCGCTAAAATATTCATGGTTATTTTTAGCAGTAATTTTGAGACGATCCACTTGCTCCATGTGTCGAATTATAATATCACCGGCTTGTCGTGCTGCGCTAATTGCTATATTTAAAAGTGGTTCCATGAATATACTCTTTAATCTACAAAACCGGTGATTCTATCATATTTTTTTTGCGCAAATAGAGTTAATTATGAAAAAAGCAAAAATCGTAAAAAAGTAAGTTCGATGATATGATATAGAGATCTCAATGCATTAATAAAAGTTTGTATATGAAGTTAAGTTCAATTCGCATTATTCTATTGGCTACATCTCATCCAGGTAATATAGGCTCGACAGCCAGGGCAATGAAAACTATGGGATTAAATTCATTATATCTGGTTAAGCCCAAATCGTTCCCCGATTATAAAGCAAAAGAAATGGCCGCTGGGGCCGATGATCTTTTGGAGAGTGCTATAGTTACTGAGACTTTAGACGAAGCATTAATTGGTTGTCAGCTAATTTTAGGGACTAGTGCGAGACCTAGAGGACTATCGTTACCTGGCTTACTTCCTGCATCTTGTGCCGATTTGGTAAGTAAGCAAGCAGAAGATACACAAATTGCAATAGTCTTTGGACGAGAACATGCGGGCCTTACTAATGAAGAGCTCCTAAAATGTCATTATCATATTCATATTCCAAGCAATCCTGAATATAGTTCGCTGAACCTGGCACAAGCAGTACAGATTGTTGCTTATGAGTTGCGAATGAAGATATTGGCCCCGAAAGCCGAAGTAGCATTACGCCAGGATGAATATGCTACAGCGGATGAAATTGAACAATTTTATGAGCATTTAAGGGATGTTTTTATTGAGATTCAATTTTTAAAAGCGTCAAATCCTCGTCGTTTAATGCAACGAGTACGAAGATTATTCAATCGCGTCAATTTGGAAAAAATGGAAGTTAATTTATTACGTGGTATGTTGAGTCAGGTACAGAAATCTCTCGAATGGGCAAGCAAAAGGGGTGGGAGTGAGCGAGATAATTAAAATACCAATCTATTTTGATTATATGGCAACAACACCGGTTGATCCGCGTGTAGTGGAGCACATGATCCGTTATTTAGGACCTGATGGGGATTACGGTAATCCTTCTTCAGTAACTCATGAATACGGTCGAGTCGCATCTCTTGCAGTAGAGCATGCACGCTTACAAATTGCGGATTCGATCCATGCGTCGACACAAGATATCGTATTTACTTCAGGTGCTACTGAAGCGAATAATTTGGCAATTATAGGTGCAGCTCACTTTTATAAGAATAAAGGGAAGCATTTGATTACCATGAGTACCGAACATAAGGCAGTACTCGATAGTTTTAGCCGCTTGGAAAAAGACGGATTCGAAATAACGTATCTACCACCAGAAGCAAATGGTTTACTCGATGTTGAAAAACTGAACCAAGCTTTAAGACCTGATACTATTTTGGTATCCATCATGCATGTGAACAACGAAATTGGTGTAGTCCAAGACATTGAGGCTATTGGGACTTTATTACGTAATAAAGGAATTATTTTTCATGTTGACGCAGCGCAAAGTGCCGGAAAAATTCCCATTGATCTCACCCATCTTTCTGTAGATTTGATGGCGTTATCAGCACATAAAAATTATGGCCCCAAAGGTGTAGGTGCACTTTATGTGAGACATAAACCACGCATTCGTCTGCAGCCGCAAAGTTTTGGCGGCGGGCATGAAGGGGGGTTGCGCTCAGGAACTTTGGCTACACATCAAATTGTAGGTATGGGAGAGGCATTCGCATTAGCCGAACGCTTACGAGATGAAGAGCAAGCACGACTTTTAAAGTATCGCCAGCGAATATGGAACGGCATTAAACATTTGCCAGGCATTCAGATTAATGGGGATGAACAAAAGCGAATCGCTGGTAATCTGAATATAAGTTTTTCCGGTTTGGATGGGGATTCTTTACTGCTGGCATTAAGTGATTTAGCTGTCTCTACTACGTCAGCCTGTAGTTCCGCCAGTATCCAACCTTCGTATGTATTGAGGTCTTTAGGATTAAGTGATGAGTTAGCACAAAGCACGATTCGATTGTCTCTTGGGCGCTTTACTAAGGAAGCAGAAGTGGAGCATGCGATAAACGTTATTTGTACGCAAGTAACCCGGCTGCATGAAATGTCACCATCATGATGTATAATAAAATTGTACGAGATTGTTTTTTTTCACCGAAACATGTCGGTGTTGTCGATTTAAATGATCATTTTGCTGTTGTTGTTAAAAACAACCAAAAAGGTCAGGGAGTTATTGAACTCTACATGCAGTGCAATCCAGATGATACAATTGTACGAGCTTGTTTTAAAACCAATGGTAATCCTTATGTAATTGCTAGTCTGGAATGGTTATGTAGACAGCTGGAAGGGAAGACCATAATGACTGCACCACAAATTGATTATCAGTCCATTGTGAACGAATTAAATATCCCTGTCGCTCAGTATCCTATAGCATTAAGGATTGTTGACGTTTATAAAGAAGTATTGCTTTTAATGAAGAAGATAAATCGAATCGAGAGGTAACAAATGAGTGTAGTAGTACATCATGTAGAAAGTACAGTGCCTGAAATCAGTTTTACTGAAGCAGCGATAAAGCACTTGGTGTCATATTTGCAGAAAAATTCTGAATATACTGGGATTCGTTTATCAGTTAAGAAAACTGGATGTTCGGGGTTATCTTATGTAGTTGATTATGTGCTCGCTCCTCAGGAAGGTGATTTGGTGCTTGCTTTGACTGAACACTACAGCGTATGCATTGATAAATCCAGTTATCCTTTTCTAAAAAATATGAGTGTTGATTATGTAAAGCAGGGATTAAATTATAAGTTTGTTTTCAATAATCCCAATCAAACAGGGCAATGTGGATGTGGAGAAAGTTTTACAGTAGATTAGAGTCTGTTGAGATTTCATTTAATTCCGCATTTTTAATGCTGCCTTTACTGGATTGCGTGCATAAAGCGCGAAACCTAGCCTAATGAGGCAATTGTCAACAGAGCCTAGAATAAAAAGCCTGGGTGCAACAAAGTGCATCCGGGATGACTGAAATTATTCAGTTAATTATTGGAAAAACGAAAACTGGGTTGATGTTCTTTAAGTTGTTTCCTGCTCAATTCTTTTTTATTTGAAAAAAAACTTAACAATCGATTAAATTCATTTTTGATTGGCTCATCAAAAATTAGCTCATCATCGGTACCCAAAACCACAGGCTCGCTGAGATCCTGATAAATTAATGTCGCTGGATGAGGTTCCTTTTCGAGATGCCAATTCAATTTACTGTGACAGCTGGGACATACTTCTATAGGTACTCCAAGTTTGTTAATACGTTCTTTTTGTTCCTGGGTAAGAAAAATACAATGACCTAAGCGTACTTTGCCATGCAATAGATTCTTGTCTTCACAAGGTTGTAGAGAGTTCCACTGTTCTAATGCAGTTAAAATTGCGCTAAATACGCCAAACTAAAACTTCCATTGAGGTGACAATGCAAGTCACTTGTATGTTTTTTTGTCATACTTGTCCTTGAAAATCAAATACCTCAGTTTATTGGAATAATTCAAAAACAAAAAGAAAATTATAATTTTTAAAAAAGAAGATATGCGAATTTTCTGATTATTTTACGCTAACAGGCAAGAAATAGCTGAGATACACTAATTAATTAATAAAATCACCTTGTCCATTTAACTTGTAAAGTGGTAAAATTTTTTTTCTTAATATTTCCTTAAGAAATGAATATCATTAAAACAATATTTACACTCTTTGAGATGTTTGGTACTATATAGTCCATAGTGTTCGGTGAGTGTATGTACTGGGCATAATTTTATTTAATTAATTTGTACTAGGAGACTTAAATGAGCACAGAAACAATGGTGCAAAGCAGCGAAGCACTTACTCATCAAGTAATTCATGCAGTTAAGGGTTATTTAAACAGTGTTAGCAATAAAGATTCTAACTTAAATTTATATCAATTAATCGTTGAAGAGGTTGAAGCGCCGTTATTTCGTACTGTTATGGAATTAACTCGTTACAACCAATCAAAAGCTGCGCGTGTTCTTGGTGTAAGCCGTGGTACTTTGCGTACTAAATTAAAGCGTTATTTCGATGATGAATTTATTGGGACTCGTGACTTCTAATTGATTAAAGCAATCTATCTTCACTGTTTTTTTCATATTAAATTTTCCAATATAGTAGTCTTTGACTAGGCACTCTGCTACCATTGATAACAGAGTTGGTCAGACAATCGCTCTTTGTTTTACAAAGGGAGGAAAGTCCGGGCTCCAAAGGGTAGAGTGCCAGGTAACGCCTGGGAGGTGTGAACCTACGGAAAGTGCCACAGAAAATATACCGCCTCTTTGAGGTAAGGGTGAAATGGTGCGGTAAGAGCGCACCGCGCGTCTGGTAACAGACGTGGCAGGGAAAACCCCACTCGGAGCAAGACCAAATAGGAGTCCATTTGGCTGAAAAGCCATGACGTGTGACCCGCACGGGACTCGGGTAGGTCGCTTGAGGCATGCGGTGACGCATGCCCCAGATGAATGATTGTCCATGACAGAACCCGGCTTATCGACCGACTCTTTTTACTTTATTACGCGCTCGATGATTGATCCCCATATCCGTTAAATTTCAATAATTTTTAAAGTCAGACTTGGGTGTTGACCCATGTCCCACAAAGTTTTGTTCTTAAAAAATGTTTTCAGACAGCAAAAAAGTATGATTATCCCTTTTAACCAGGCTGATAGATCGAAATTTATGTAGATCACCGGCCTTATATCGAATTTCTCAAATAAAATCCTCAATTTTGCTTTTAATGTATATTTAACTTTCAATTAAACCAATCGGTATACAAAAAACAATCCAAATCGGTTATAATATGATCACAATGATTTTAAATTGCCAAGCTTATATGAAAATTCCGCAGATTCCTTTCATTTATACCAACCCCACTGAAATATCTTCTAAACAGGAGCTCCTAGAGCAAATTGTCGAGTTTTCTGAAATAGGGTTTAATGAAAAACTCAAGAAACGAATTGAATCAAATAAAGCTAAAATTCAGTTATACATGACATTTGATACCTCTGAATACAGCAAGAGTTATTTGGCTTTCCTAAATTCTATGATTCGGGTCTTGTCATTAGAAGAAAAAGATATTGATACAGTGCCTATTCGAGGAAAACGTGCGGATCATAATTTTAAGTCAAAACAACCAGCCACTAAGAATGATTATAAGTTAATTGAAGAAATTCCCGCTGACTCGACTCTCCGTTTGAACGTTATCAAACGACTGGGTGCATTTAGAGAAAAGTTAGAGTCTATTCGAAATCAACAACTGCTCCTCCAAGCTAAGTCTTTAGTAAAATCAGCAACGGATGAATTGGTTGAAAATCAGCAAAATTTGGAATCAATACAAAACCGGTACCTTGAGTTGCTTAAAAAATCAGATTATTCACAAGCATTATTTGAAGAGTTTGATCGGAACTTCAATAATTGGTTTGGTGGCCAATATATTTCAAAATTTGAACAGAGTTTTGCTGAAAAAAAACGTATCATGGGTGAGATCATGAAGCAATGTGAAGCAAGCTCTGTTACAGCAGAGGAGATTCGGAAGGAGCAATCTGAGCTCGTTAAACAAAGAGAGAACTTTGAATCGATTAAGAAACAAGCGGAAGATTTAATGAGTTTAACGACTCAGTTTAAACAAATAAAAACTATTGAAGCCGAGGTCGCAAAAAAAGCTGAGGAGTTATTAGTATCTTCAGATGCTCCTAAACTTCAAGAGCTTATCAAATTTATTGCAGCTAAAGAAGAAGAAATAAAGCTTATAAAACAAAAGATTGATGGTACCTCAGAAATACATACAAAGACTCGTCAGGCTATTGGGGAAATTGAACAATCCATTCAGGAAAAAAAGAAACAAGCTGAATCTTTGCAGAGAGAGTTAGAGGACGCTCGAAATCAAGAACTGGTTCTCCAAGCTAAGTCTTTAGTAAAATCAGCAACCGATGATTTGGTTGCAAATCAGAAAAACTTGGAGTTAATGCAAAACCATTATCGTACGCTTTTAAATTCAAATCAATCGCCAAAATCATTTGAGGAATTTGATCGGAATTTTAATCCTTTGTTTAGTAATGTACTTTCGTTCGAAGAAGAGAGGTTTAATGATAAAAATCTCATTATGGATGGAGTCCTGGAGGGGGGCAAAGAAACCTCTGTTGAAAAAAAGATTAGGGGCGAACAATCCAAACTTAACGAGCTTAAAGTAAACTTTAAGTCAATTATGGAGCAAGCAAAAGATTTAAGGAGCTTAAGGACAATGCTTGAAGAAATAAAAACTCTTGAAAACGAGGTCACACAGAAAGCAATACCTTCAGATGATCATGGGCTTCGAGAGTTCATCCGATTTGTTGAAGAACAGAAAAGCAAACTACATAAGTACAAAAAAGAGATTCATGGCACTTCAGATATGCATAAACAAACAGTTCAGGCTATTGATAGGCTCGAAGAGGCCTTTCAGCAAAAAAAGGAAAAAGTCGAAATTGGTTTACAGCAAATTAAAACGAAAAGCAGTGAAGCTCAACCTAAAATAGAAAGCTCCTCAGGCAAAGATTCCAGTGACGAAGAGTCACAGGATGCATCGAGTAATCTCGGCGGTGAAGCGCAGAAAAATGATGGAGCAAATCTTCTAGGCCAAGGTTCTCATAAAGAAAAAGAGAAAAGAAATGAAGAAGCAGCACTCACAGAAGAAAAGAAAAAGAGATTGAAAAATAGACTGGAAGAAGCAATCTCATTAATACAAACATATAAAAAGACACTAGAAGCCGAGGAAAAAACATGTTCTTTTCTATTTTTCTATAAATCACGAAATCATGCGAAGTCTGACTATTGCATTTCATTAGAAAGTAAACTCAAATTTGAAATTACAACGATTGATCAAATTAAAACGATTGATGATCTCTGCAGCATACACGATATTATTAATAAGGCGCATAATAGCGTAATCGCAACCAAGAACAATGTCGCTAAAATGGAAATTACTAAAGGGGGTAGTTACTTTGGTACAAGTCGCATGCTCAGTTTACAGCGACTATTGGATATCGATGAAGCCTGGAAGAATGGACGCTCCAAGTTCTTTGGAGATGATTTTCATGGGCTCAAAACCTCCGGTGTCGTTGGTGAGAAAGCACAAAAGGCCATAAAGGAATTCTATCTGGCAATAGATGATAATGATGTAGAATTTCAGGATCTAAAAAATAGAACGTTCCCTACCGAAGTCACTACCAATAAACGACTAAACGAGTTGAAGTAAAATCGATTTAAGGTTGTAGCTTGGTTGTAACGAAGCGAAACCTGGGTTTTCTTGGCAAAGAGTTTCCCGGGTTACGGCTTGCGCCTTCACCCACGCTACACTGATTTTCTTAGTTGACATCATTGTAGTGGGGCTGGATAGGAGCAAATTACTGTTCTCATGCAAACTTATCCATCTCCTGCTAAATGTTTCTTTAGTAGAGCATTGATTTGTTCCGGATTCGCCTGTCCTTTGGTTTGCTTCATGATCTGTCCTACAAAGAATGCGAGTAGTTTCTCTTTTCCTGCTCTGTAATCCGCTGTTTGCTCAGGATACTGTTGAATCAATTTAATAATCATTTCTTCCCATGCCGCTGTATCATCAACTTGTTGATATCCTTCACGCTCGATAATTGCCTCAATATCCTTCTGACCAGCCCACAGTAAAGCAAAAATGGCGCGTGCATTGTTTAAAGAAATGACTGCGTCATGTAATTTATTAAGAAGATGCGCCATGAGCTCTGCGGATATACGAGGGGTATCAAACGTTAAGTTCTCTTCGTTTAAAGCAGCAGCATATTGACCTTTTAACCAGTTAATAATTACTTTTTCCGGAGCGCGACATTGAGCTTTAACCGATTTAAAAAACTGATAAACTGCAGGTGAAGAAAGAATAAAATTAATGTCTGCTTCATTCAGGGACGGTATGTTTATTAATTCGGCATGAATTTTATCGGGTAAATCAGGTAAATTATTTTTTACTTCCGCAATGAGGAAGCGAGTGATTTGGATGGGCAGTAAATCAGGATCAGGGAAGTATCGGTAATCGTTTTCATTTTCTTTACTGCGCATGGAATGGGTTGTATTCGTATCAGGATTATAAAGGCGTGTTTCCTGAATTATTTGCTGTCCACGTTCTAGGAGATCCTGATGTCGCGCTTGTTCATAAGCTATGGCTTTCTCAATAAAACGAAATGAATTTAAATTCTTCAATTCAGTTCGTGTTCCTAGAACAGAAGAGCCTTTAGGTTTTAATGATAAATTGACATCACAACGGAAACTGCCTTCTTGCATATTTCCATCACAGATTCCCAAGAATTGGACTAACTGATGCAATTTTTTAAGGTAGCTTACTGCCTCATGGCTCGAAAACAAACAAGGAGCGGTGACTATTTCCAATAGGGGTGTTCCTGCACGGTTTAAGTCAATACCACTGTACCCAGAATGTACTCCATGCAATGATTTACCTGCATCCTCTTCTAAATGTGCGCGTACAATCAAAACATCTTTTTTACTGCCATCATTCAAAGTAAGTGCCAATTTACCATTGCTCACTATAGGCTTTTGAAATTGACTTATTTGATATCCTTTGGGTAAATCCGGATAAAAATAATTTTTGCGTTCAAAAACGGATTGATCATTAATGTCAGCTTGGATGGCCAAGCCAAACTTAATTGCCATAATGACTGCTTCCTGATTCAATACCGGTAAAACTCCAGGAAATCCTGCGTCAATAAAGCAGGTTTGAGAGTTAGGAGCGGAACCGAACGCAGTAGATGCGCCAGAAAAAAGTTTTGATTTTGTTTTTAGCTGAGCATGTACTTCAAGGCCAATGACTGTATCCCATTCCATAATTCACCTTTATTGCTTTGGACTGGTCAAATGCCAGCTGGTTTGTTGTTGATAATGATGGGCAATCTGGAGCAAACGGTTTTCACCAAAATGTTTGCCCATCAGTTGCATACCTATAGGTAACCCATTAGCAAAGCCTGCGGGTATCGAAATCGCGGGAAGTCCAGCAAGATTAGCAGCGACAGTAAAAACGTCAGCCAGGTAATTTTGAATTGGATCAGCAACTTGTTCACCTAGTTTAAACGCACATGTTGGGGTTGTTGGTCCGAGAATCACATCAACGGATTTCAGTGTTGTAACTAACTCTTCCTGAATAAGACGACGGATTTTTTGTGCTTGCAAATAATACGCATCAAAATAACCCGATGAAAGTACGTGGGTTCCTGTCAGAATTCGACGCTTTACTTCAATACCAAAACCTTCACTACGTGTATTGCGAATCAGTTCGGTTAATGTAGATGCATTGTCACTGTGATAGCCAAAGCGTAATCCGTCATAACGCGATAAGTTAGAGGAGGCTTCAGCACAAGCAACTACATAGTAGCAGGGTACCCATAAAGGTTGGAGATTCAAATTCAAATGGATAATTTCGGCGCCCATTTGTTGAAAAACCTTGACTGCCTCGTGAATCGCTTGTTGTATTTCTTGTTCTACCTGGGGTTGAAAAAAGCACGAAGGCAGACCAATTTTTAGTTTGGACAGGGGGTTATTGAGTTCCGTATAATAATCGGGAATTGTTGTCTCAACTGAAGTGGAATCTTGGGGATCAAAACCTGCCATAGCTTGAAGTACTAATGCAAGATCTTCAGCACTTCGAGCGAGCGGTCCTGCTTGATCCAGACTGGATGCATAGGCAATCATGCCGTAGCGTGAAACGAGTCCATAAGTGGGTTTAATTCCACTAATTCCACATAAGGCAGCAGGTTGCCGTATTGAGCCCCCAGTGTCGGAGCCTATGGCGAAAGGAACTAAGCCAGCAGCTACAGCGGCTGCTGAGCCTCCAGAGGAACCCCCTGGAACACGTTCTCTATCCCATGGATTTTTTACAGCACCAAAGTAACTGTGCTCATTGGAAGATCCCATGGCAAATTCATCCATATTGGTTTTACCAATTAGAATGGAGCCTTGTTCGAGTAATTTACTGGCCAAGGTTGCTTCATATGGGGATTGGAAATGCTCCAGCATTTTTGATGCACAGGTAGTCGGCATACGTTTGGTACAAAATAAATCTTTCAATGCCATAGGTATTCCAGTAAGAATTTTCCCATGGCCTTTTTTTAATTTTTGATCCGCTTTTTGAGCTTCAAGTAGAGCATGTTCTTCATCTAAACTGATAAAAGCATTTAAATCATTATGCTTTTTGATTTGCATTAGGTAGTGCTGAGTTAATTCAGTGCTAGATAGTTTGCCCTGATGCAACGCTTGCGATAATTGTTTTAAGGATAAATTTTCCATGATTACTTACTCTGGTCTATAACTTGAGGTACTAAATAAAGATCCTGTTCAAATTGTGGTGCGAGGGCTTCTAGTTCAGACAGACATTTTCCTTCAGTAACCACATCGGTTCTTAAACGTTGATTTAAAGCAAGGGGATGAAAAAGTGGTTCTACATCTTGGGTATTAACCGAGCATAGTTGATCGACAAAATTCATTATCGCGTTAATATCTTCAATGAGTTTTGGTGAGTGCGCTATATCTGAATCCAGATAGGCCAGCTGAGAAATTTTCTCTAATTCTTTTACCGAGATGGTCATAAAAATGGTACCTCAAAGAGTTAACATCTCATTATACCGAGGATGTTATAACTTATAAATACAATTATATGTGTAGCCTACGCTGCACTCAGACTACAATGATAATGTTTGTTATTTTTTTAGATAAGGGAATTCATTTTGCAATAAATTAATTACATGGTGTAATTGTTCCTTACTTTTTACAATAAGAAGCACAGTATCATCACCTGCAATGGTACCTAATATACCTGAGTTTTGGGTACCTTGAGGTGAATAAGAAACAAATTTTCTGTCAATAAAAAATGCTAAGCTGTTCGCATTCCCCGGGTGTGTATGAAGCACGATAAGTCCATAATCTGATACTTGCATGTTCAATACCAAAGGTAGGTTAGGCATACTGAAATCTACTACTTGGTAAGTACCGCCTATTTTTGCAATTTTAAGTTTTTTCAACCTTCGCGATAGAGTTGCCTGGGGGATAGTGTAGCCGCGTTCCTTTAAGCTATTTTGCAAATCGATTTGTTCTGCAATTTTCTCTGTTTGCACAATATTTAATATATGCCCATCTAGAGCAGCATCTTGACTCATTCATATCTCCGCTTATTTATGATTAAGTGAATACAAAACCATCTAAAGTGAAATTATATTCAAAATATCTTGACAGGGCAAGTTGCGGTTGGTAAATTTGAATAACGCATAAAAACTGGATTTATATTCACATGAAACATATATTTTTTATTTTTTTAGCGGGTCTTGCTTTGTTTATTTCTCTTTGCTATGCCAAGGTATCAGATGATAATATTCAATATATTCATTTTGCCGTAGCAGCGGAATATCCACCATTTGAATACAATGATCATGGTGAAATCAAAGGCTTTGATATTGATCTTGCGCGCTTGATTGCAAAAAAACTTGGAAAGAAAGCATTCTTTGACACCATGCAATTCAGCAGTATTTTACCGGCTTTAAGCTCGGGGCAAGTTGATGCAGCAATTTCTACGATTACCATCACAGATCAGAGAAAAAAGAATTTTGATTTTACTGAACCTTATTATTTCGAAAGCATGGCTGCTGTTTTTCCTGACACAAAGCCGATTAATGATGTGACGCAACTAGCTAATAAGAAAATTGCAGTGCAATTAGGCAGTACGATGGAAATTTGGTTAAAAAAGAATATGCCAAACACCAATCTTTTAGTAATGGATAATAATAATCAAACAATTGCTGCTCTCAAAGCCGGCCATGTTGATTTGGTTCTGGTTGATGGCGTTCAGGGAGCTGTATTTAGCAAGAAAAATCCTGGGTTATCCTTTGCTGTTATAGCTAAATCAGCAGATGGCTATGGTCTGGCACTAAAAAAGAATTCTAAATTAACTCAAAAAATAAACCATGCGTTACACGAGTTGGAACAAAGTGGTGAGCTGGACTCACTCAAGAAGAAATGGCTGGAGGACACAAAATGGAAGAGTTAAAACAAAATGTCCTCTATATTGGTGAGGGAACCCTAGTTACATTAATACTGTTACTTGGTGGTTTATTGATAGGGACTTTATTAGGTACCTTATTGGCTTTATTGCGATATCAAGGGATTATGAAGCCTATAATAAATGGATTTATTTCAGTAATGAGAGGGACTCCAGTAATTTTGCAACTTAGTTTTATCTATTTTGCTGTACCTGCATTAATCGGCATCAAAGCAAATATTTTAGTGGCTGGACTTTTAACTTTTGGCTTGAACAGTTCGGCATATATTGCAGAAATTCTGAGATCAGGAATTGAACATTTACCTAAAGGCCAATTTGAAGCAGCAAAAACCTTACAAATCCCCGGCTTTTATTTGTGGAAAGATATTGTTTTACCTCAAGTAGTTAAAAATATTTTTCCTGCATTCATTAATGAAATGATTGCCTTGCTGAAAGAAACTGCATTGATTGCGACTATAGGGGGAATGGATTTGATGCGCAGGGCACAATCGGTTGCCGCAGAGCAGTTTACCTATTTTGTTCCTTTGTGTATTGCAGGATGTTTTTACTACGGTATGGTTCTCTTGATTGAGTTCCTGGGCAAGAAAGTGGAACAAAGGGGGCTTTATGCTAGCAATTAACCAAGCCAGTAAATATTTTGGTTCTCTACCTGTATTAAATGATATTAGTATAAAAGTACAAGCAAATACGGTGCTGGGTTTAGCAGGACCGTCAGGAAGCGGAAAATCCACACTGTTGCGTTGTATACAACAACTAGAAACTTTGGATTCAGGTTCGATTGAGGTTGTCGGCAACAGTGGTTTTATGTTTCAGGATTTTCAGCTTTTTCCACACATGACTGTGATGCAAAATTTGGTGTACGCACCTCGTTTACAAAACAAAACAGTAAATCATGAAGAACAGGCGCATGCGTTACTGATGAGCTTAGGGATAAGTAATAAAGCATCTGCTTATCCTCATCAGTTATCTGGTGGACAAAAACAACGCGTTGCTTTAGCGCGAAGTTTAATGATGAAGCCTAATTTATTACTTTGTGATGAACCAACATCGGGCCTTGATCTGGCAACAATTGATGAAGTGAGCTGCTTATTAAACTCAGTAAAGTCTCTAGGAGTTACAATGGTTATTGCGTCTCATGATCTTGATTTCCTCAGTAAAATATCAGATCGCATGGTTGTTCTAAAAGGGGGGCAGCTCGTTGCAGATGTAATACCTAAGGAATTGGCTGAACCTATTTTACATTTAAAACAATACTATCAGGAGTAACCCATGACTGAATCGATTAAAAAAATTGTCCTCGCCTATTCGGGTGGCCTGGATACATCAGTAATGATTCCATGGCTTAAAGAGCATTACCAGCAAGCTGAAATCATCGCCATGGTTTGTGATTTAGGACAAAATGAAGATTTAGAGGCAATTAAAGAGAAAGCTATAAAAAGTGGTGCCTCAAAAGCCTATGTTATGAATGTTCAAGATGAATTTGTGAGTGACTATTTATGGCGATTAGTCAAAGCTGGGGCTCTTTATGAAAATCAATATGTTTTAGGCACGATTTCAAGACCTTTAATCGCAAAAAAATTGGTTGAAATTGCAATGCTGGAAAAAGCAGATGCTATTGCTCATGGGGCTACTGGAAAAGGTAATGATCAGGTTCGTTTTGAATACACAGTAAAAGCTTTAGCTCCTGAACTTAAAATTATCGCACCATGGAGATCGTGGAAGATTAAGTCCCGACAAGAGGCGATTGAATATGCTAAATTGCATGGAATTGAGGTACCAGTGACACCTAAATCACCTTATTCTCGTGATCATAATCTTTGGTATATTTCACATGAAGGAGGCGTTTTAGAAGATCCAGCACAGCCTCAACCTGATGATTTATTGCTGATGACTACATCTTTGGAGCAATCACCAAACCATTCAGAATTAGTGAGCATTGAATTTGACCACGGCGTACCTGTTGCTCTAAATGCAAAAAAAATGAATTCAGTAGAGTTACTTAAAGAACTGAATAAAATTGCAGGCACTCATGGAATTGGAGTTGCTGATATTGTTGAAAACCGATTAGTTGGAATGAAAATCAGGGGCATATATGAGGCACCTGCAGCCGCAGTTCTTTATAAAGCACATCAGATGCTCGAAAGTTTATGTCTTGATCGAGCGACTTTGCATTTAAAACAATCGTTACAACAAACTTATGCCAACCTTGTTTATGAGGGACGATGGTTTTCTCAAGCCAAGAATGCTTTGGACGCGTTGATTGATGTGACTCAAGAGCATATGACTGGAACTGTGAGTGTCCAGTTATTTAAAGGGAATATAATACCTCATGGAATGCAGTCTCCATATAGTTTGCATGATCCGGCTTTGGCTACCTTTGAAGAGGATGGAGTTTATAACCAAAAGGATGCTGAAGGATTTATAAATTTATTTTCTTTATCAGCACAAGTTTATGGCAAGGTACATAAAGGAGATAAATAATGGCGCATAAAACCTGGGGAGGGCGGTTTAAGAAAGAACTCGATCCTAGAGTGGTGCATTTTAATGCTTCTCTTGCTTTTGATAAGGTACTCTATGCCCATGATATAGTGGGGAGTCAAGCGCATGCAAAAATGCTTGCCCGCCAAGGGATTATTTCCGACAGCGAAGCTGATTTGATTTGTAAGGGATTGGAAGAAATAAGCCATGAAATCGAAAAAGGAGTTCATGAGTTTGATGCATCTTGTGAAGATATTCATATGTTTGTGGAACAATTACTGATTGCTAAAATTGGCGAAGTCGGTAAAAAACTGCATACCGGCCGTAGCCGTAACGATCAAGTTGCTCTGGATTTAAGATTATATTCTCGTGATGCTGGTATGCAGATTAATACCCTTTTACAAAATTTAAATCAGGCGTTGGAAGAGCTCGCCAGACTCCATGCAGATGATAAACTTCCAGGGTATACGCATTTGCAACAAGCTCAGCCTATTTATTTAGGGAAATTTTTTACTGCTTATTTAGCAATGTTTCAACGTGATTTAGAGCGTTTGCATGATTGGCAGACACGAATGAATCGCTCCCCTTTAGGTGCTGGAGCTTTGGCAGGAAGTTCTTTGCCCCTGGACCGTATGTGGGTTGCAGAAACTCTGGGTTTTAATGGGGTGATTGAGAATACTTTGGATGCAGTCAGTGATCGAGATTTTATCATTGAATTTTGTGCTGCTGCTTCAATTATTATGATGCATTTGTCCCGTTTAGCTGAGGATTTAATTCTTTGGGCCACACAAGAGTTTGGTTTTATTACACTTGATGATTCTTTTGCGACTGGCTCATCTTTGATGCCTAATAAGAAAAATCCCGATGTCTTGGAGTTAATCAGAGGTAAAAGTGGTCGGGTTTTTGGGCATTTAATGGGAATTTTAACAGTCATGAAAGGGTTACCCCTTGCGTACAACAAAGACATGCAAGAAGACAAAGAATGCTTGTTTGATACAGTAAATACATTGGCTGTTTGTTTAGAAATTATTACTCCCTTCCTGAGGAGCGTTCAATTCAATACTAAGTTGATGGAACAAAAAGCCAATAGCGGTTATTTGAATGCCACTGCAATATTGGAATCTTTGGTATTGCAAGGAGTGCCTTTTAGGGATGCGCATCATCAGGTGGGTTTGTGGGTTCAGGCTGCAATTGATAAAAATTGTTCGCTTGAAGAGATTATTAATAATAAAGGATTGTAGGGCGTAATCCGGTGCTTTGTATCATGGGTATAGTGTATCCATTATTGTTCCCTTCTCCCCTGGGGGAGAAGGTGCCCTTCAGGGCGGATGAAGGAGTACACTCACCCCAACCTCTCTTTCACAAGTGGAAGAGGAGATTTTCATAAGGATACGCTGTGTGCTAAGGCTATGAGATTCTTGCAGAACACTATTTTTAAAGTAGAATGACATGTACACCATATTATTCTATTGAGTTAGTCATTCATGTTGCATTACAAAACCCAAGGGGGCGTTGAAGTTGAGTGTTCTCAAATTACCCTGGACTATCAACAAGGTATAGAGAATCTTCTTGAGCATTTAGATTCACAAAGAGGAGCTTTATTTGCCTCAAGCTTTGAATATCCTGGACGTTATACATGTTGGGATATCGGTTTTTATAACCCGCCTTTGGCTTTTATTTGCAGGCAAAATTTAATTCAAATTGATGCTTTAAACCAACGCGGTAAAATTCTCTTAACGTTCATTATTCCATTATTGGAACGTGAAAAGTTTTTAGAGATCGTGTCGCAAAATGATGCATTGCTGCAAATCAAAATTAAAGCGTCTAGTGAAGTCTTTAGCGAAGAAGACCGTAGCCATCAGCCCTCTGTATTTACTGTAATCCGTCTGATACTGGCCTTTTTTAAACTGGAAGATGAGTCTTATTTAGGATTATATGGTGCTTTTGGTTTTGATTTAATTTTTCAATTTGAAGATTTATCAAAACATAAAAAAAGAGAACTATCTCAACGAGATATGGTTCTTTATTTACCTGATGAAATTTATGTTGTGAACCATCGCAAAGAAGAAGCATTTCTTAGGCGTTATGATTTTCAATTTCAAGGTCAAACAACAAAATCATTTAAGAGAGAAGGGGTATATGCGGCATACCAATCCTCCAATAAACCTGAAAAAGTATGTGATCATTTACCCGGAGAATATGCACAGGTTGTAAATAAAGCTAAGGAACGTTTTGCTTGTGGTGATTTGTTCGAAGTTGTTCCGAGTCAGACTTTTTACACTCATTATGAGGACCAGCCCTCGGCTTTATTCAAACAAATGCGTCAATTAAATCCCTCACCTTATGGTTTTTTCATTAATTTAGGCGATGGCGAATATTTGGTTGGTGCCTCTCCCGAAATGTATGTACGGGTCCAAGGAAAAAGAGTAGAAACTTGCCCAATTTCCGGGACGATTAAACGTGGTGTCGATGCGATTGAAGATGCGGAGAACATTCAGATCTTATTGGATTCAAAAAAAGAAGAATCTGAATTAACCATGTGTACTGATGTGGATAGAAATGATAAATCGCGTATTTGTGAAGCAGGCTCCGTAAATGTAATAGGTCGCAGACAAATTGAAATGTATTCGCGAGTGATTCATACCGTAGATCATGTTGAAGGCATCTTAAGAGAAAACTTCGATGCTGTGGATGCTTTTTTAACTCATATGTGGGTCGTTACTGTAACTGGTGCTCCTAAAATTTGGGCCCTTAATTTTATTGAAGAACATGAAAAATCCCCTCGTAAATGGTATGCCGGTGCCGTAGGCTGGTTTGGTTTTGATGGAAATTTAAATACAGGCCTGGTTTTAAGAACTGTGCGTATTGAAACAGGAGTTGCCGAAATTCGAGTAGGAGCCACTTTGCTTTATGATTCAGTTCCTGAATCTGAAGAACAAGAAACACGTTTAAAAGCATCTGCTTTTTTAGATATGCTGCAAAAGCGTGAAATGATTGCCCAGCACAAGACAGTACATTTACCATTAACCGGAAAAGGAAAGCATGTATTACTTATAGATCACCAAGATTCTTTTGTGCATACTTTGGCAAATTATCTCCGTCAAACTGGGGCGGAAGTAAGTACAGTTCGTTTTGATAAAGCCTTGCAGTATTTACAAAATCAAAAATATGATCTTGTTGTTTTATCTCCAGGTCCTGGCAAACCAAGCGATTTCAATTTATCCCAGACAATTGCAACCGTTCTTTCTCTTGATACTCCTTTGTTTGGAGTTTGTTTGGGCTTGCAAGGAATTGTTGAGCATTTTGGTGGCGTTCTGGATATTCTAAAGTATCCTATGCATGGTAAACCCTCAATCATCAATGTGATCGATAACCCAGAATTATTTTCTGGCTTGGGAGCCAGTTTTAAAGCAGGGAGATATCACTCCCTTTATGCGCGCTTTAATGCAATGCCAAAAGAACTAAAGGTTACTGCAATGAGTGATGACGGTGTGGTGATGGCTATTTCCCATCAGCAATTACCAATTCATGCAGTTCAATTTCATCCTGAAACCATATTGTCTTTAGTTAACCAAGCAGGTTTAAAAATTATTAATAACTTGATGGGGATGGTTTAAAACAATGCGCAATAAGATATTAATGCTTTATGCTGTATCTTTTGTTTTGGGTATTGTGGTTGGTCTTGTCGGGTCAACATTTCGCTTATCAATTGATGTGCTTGGTAATCTGTTGCATAATTTTTTTCAGTTTCTTAGTCTCCATGGATGGCCAGCCGGATTGATTTCAGGGTTGGTCTCTATGGTTATGGTTTATGCAGCCTATTTTGCGGTAAAGCACTATGCTCCTCAAGCATCTGGCAGTGGCGTCCCCGAAATTGAGGGTACCTTACTTCATTTAAAAACAATAGTTTGGCACCGGTTATTACCCATAAAATTCGTTTTTGGAATTTTAGCACTTTCTGCGCAAATGATTTTGGGGCGAGAAGGGCCTACAATTCACATTGGTGGTAGTTTGGGGGAAATGCTCGGAGGTTTATTTAACCTGACCCGACGTAGAAGGGATAGTTTGATTGCTTCAGGTGCTGCTGCGGGTTTAGCTGTTGCATTTAATGCGCCTTTAGCAGGAGTCATTTTTGTCATGGAAGAAATGCGCAATCAGTTTAATTATTCTTTTACAAGTTTCAGTATGGTCGTTATTTGTTGCATTACAGCGACAGTTATTCTTGATTTGATCATTGGTCCTCAACCAACGATTCCAATGAATGTATTTGAGTTTCCTCATCTTGATTCTTTATGGTTGTTTGCCCTATTTGGCATTGTGGTAGGGTTTGTGGGACTTTTATTTAATCTTTCTTTAATAAAAACTCTAACACTACTGGATAAACTCACTTCAAGACAAAAATCATATTACGTCCTAATCGTAGGGTTTTTGATTGGTTATATAGCTGTATACCATCCAGCTGCAGTAGGTGGAGGAATGCATATTATTCACCAGGCTTTAACCATGTCACCTGGATTTGGCCTGTTATGTTTTCTTTTAGTAGTACGATTTATAGGAACGATGGCGTGCTATGGAACCTCTGTTCCAGGAGGAATTTTTGCTCCTATTCTTGCTATAGGAACACTTCTTGGTTTGGCGATATTCCATATTTTAGAAATGTTACATATTGATTTTTTAACCCAGCCTGGCATGTTTGCAATTGCCGGAATGGCAGCACTTTTTGCTTCATCTACACGCTCTCCAATAACCGGAGCAGTATTGGTAGTGGAAATGACGCATAATTATTATTTAATTTTTCCAGTGATGATGGCATGCATTACTGCAACGATTGTGCTGCAGCTTACTCCGAATGAACCGATCTATGAGCAATTACTAAATCGTGCCCTTCGTTTGGACGCTAAGAATCTAAGTAAATAACAGCGCAAGGGATTCAGATTGCAGCCTGGGTGAATGAAGTGGAACTCGGGATAACCTTTTATCAGAAAACTCGAGTTCCACTTCGCTTCACGCAGGTTACACCTGCAGTATTGCAAGTTATTGGCTCAAAAAATCAATCGACATGCACAACAATTTTGCCGAAATGGGCACCAGATTGCATATGTTGGTGCGCTCCTTCAATTTGTTCCAGTTTAAACTCCGAATCAATTATGGGGGTTAATTTTTTTGCCCTGAGGTCCTCTATCCACGTTTTATGCACCTCGTCCCACAATTTGATTTTTTCTTCAAGAGATTGGGAGCGGAGTACAAAGCCAATAATTTGTAATCTTTTACGCATAATCAGAGCAAGATTGCATTCCACCCTACTTCCTTTGAGGCACGCGATCTGGATGAGTTTGCTTTTAGGCTTTAATAAGTGCAGATGCTTATCAAAATAATCACCACCTACAAAATCAACGATTAAATCAACACTATGATCTTCAATTAGGTCTTCAAAATCTTGCTTACGGTAATTGATGACTTGATCTGCACCGAGTTTGCTTGCTTTTGCCACTTTATCATCACTTCCTACCGTAGTGATTACGTGTGCATGGCTTAATTTTGCCATTTGAATTGCCAGTGAGGAGATACCACTTCCTGCACCATGAATTAGTAAGGTTTGTCCTGATTTAAGTTTCCCTAGATCAAACAAAGTGGCATAAACGGTTGTCAAGGATTCAGGAAGTGCTGCGGCAAGCGTATAATTCCAGGTATCAGGAATGTGCTGAGCTAATGAGGCTTCAACAGGACAATACTCAGCATATGCACCACTACCAACTAACCCATAAACCTTATCCCCAAGTTTAAATTGAGTTACATTCGTACCGACCGCAACTACTTCGCCAGCGACTTCCAATCCAAGTACTTCAGTTTCTCCTGGGGGAGGGGGGTATTTACCATAACGTTGCATTATATCCGCTCGATTGAGGGCGGTTGCTTTAACATGCACTAAAATTTGCGACTTACTGCATTCAGGCTTAGGGCCGTTTTCAATGATCAATCGATTGTGGGGGCCTGGATTTTCTATATGTACGTAGCGCAAAATATGTTCCTTGATTAACGATTAATTGCAACCTGGATGCCTCATAGCGGAACCCAGGAGTTTCAGTAACGAGCATGCCTGGATTTCACCAGGCTATTTTACTACTTTACTTAAACATCCATACCTATATAATGCTTATACAGTCCCTCTGATATATTGGGCAATGGCTAAATTCAATCACCAACGTCTTTCTGCTTGGCTTTTTATAGTTCCACAACTTGTTGTTACCCTGATGTTTTTTATTTGGCCTGCATGTAATGCATTGTTGCAATCTTTTTTTTATACGGATGCTTTTGGCCTTCATAAAAAATTTGCAGGATTTTCCAATTTTGTGGATCTTTTTTTAGATCCGAGTTACAGCAAGGCAATATGGGTAACTTTTATTATCGCTTTTAGTGTGACCTTTTTCACGATGAGCTTAGGGCTCTTTATGGCCATATTAGTGAATAATAGAGGTAGGACGCAAGGGGTTTATAAATCTTTATTAATATGGCCTTATGCTGTAGCCCCTGCAGTAGCAGCTATTTTATGGCGTTTTTTATGCCATCCTACTTTAGGATGGATGACCCATATTTTGCAGTCATTAGGGATTAATTTTGATTATGTTAATAACGTAAATCAGGCATTTGCTGTGGTTATTCTTACTGCCAGTTGGCAGCAATTCAGTTATAATTTTTTATTTTATCTTGCTGCACTTAAAGCGGTTCCTTCGTCTTTAATTGATGCAGCAATAATCGATGGTGCTTCTGGATGGCAACGCTTTTGGCAAATTATTTTTCCACTTTTATCACCAACAACTTTTTTCCTGCTCATTATGAATTTGATGTATGGTTTTTTTGATACTTTTGGCATTATTCAAGTGATGACACATGGTGGTCCTGGTAATAGTACGACTAATTTAATTTATAAAGTATATCAGGATGGGTTTGAAGGAATGGATTTGGGAAGTTCATCAGCTCAATCGGTATTACTAATGCTTATTGTCATCATTGTTTCTTTAGTTCAATTTAAATACCTCGAAAAAAAGGTTCATTACGCATGAAATCATATGTAGCTCGTATTTTATCGCATGGATTTTTATGTTTTTTTGTTATTTTGATGTTGTTGCCTGTTTATTTGGCATTTGTTGCTGCCAGTAACGAAGGCAGCGTTATGATGCAATCTCATATCCCTATAGTTCCAGGTTCTTTATTTTTTAAAAACTTGAAGGCAGTGATGACTGAAGGTTTGGCTGTTACAGGTGGGGAACCTATTACCTCAATGTTGTTGAACAGTTTTTTTATGGCCATGGCCATCGCCTTGGGAAAGATTATTTTTGCCTTAGGCTCTGCATTTGCTTTGGTTTATTTTGATTTTCCTTTTAAAAAATTATGTTTTGCCATGATCTTTACTACCATGATGTTGCCCATAGAAGTAAGGATTGTTCCTACATTTCAGGTGGTTGCCTCTTTTGGATTATTAAACTCATTTACTGGATTAACATTACCTTTATTTGTGTCTGCAACAGGAACTTTTTTGTTTCGTCAATTTTTCAAAACCATACCTCCTGAACTTGTTGATGCGGCAAAATTGGATGGAGCAGGGGCTGTACGGTTCTTTTTTGATATTGTATTGCCATTATCCAAAACTCAAATTGCATCATTATTCGTTATTTTGTTTGTGTACGGTTGGAATCAATATCTCTGGCCATTAGTGATTACTACTGAAACAAAAATGGCTACTGTGGTTATGGGTATTCGATATTTAGCGGGAGTGGCCGATCAAGTTCCACAATGGCATTACATTATGGCTGTTGCATTGATTGCTTTGATTCCACCTTGTATGGTGGTGATGTTAATGCAGCGCTGGTTTGAAAAAGGGTTAAAGTAAGCATGGCAACAGTCAGTCTCATTGAAGTTTCGAAGAATGTTGGACCAACAACGATTCTGGATAACATAAACGTTAGCATTAAAAAAGGCGAATTTATGGTGATTGTTGGTCCTTCTGGATGTGGAAAAACTACATTACTACGTTTAATTGCAGGTCTGGATGATATAAGTTCTGGTTCCATATTAATTAATAATCAATGTGTTAATGAGATACCTGCAGCAAAAAGGGATATGGCTATGGTTTTTCAAAACTATGCTCTTTATCCTCATATGACCGTATTTGAAAATATGGCGTATGGATTAAAAATGAGGCGTTTTAAAAAAGCAGACATTAAGCAACGAGTACATGAGGCGGCGCAATTATTGCAGTTAACTCCATATTTAGAACGCAAACCTCAGGCACTTTCTGGAGGACAAAGGCAAAGAGTTTCCATGGGTAGGGCGATGGTGCGTTCTCCAGCTGTTTTTTTATTTGATGAACCCTTATCGAATCTTGATGCAAAATTACGTACAGAAATGCGCCATGAAATTCGTCGATTACACCAACAACTAAAAACTACCAGTTTATACGTAACACATGATCAAACGGAAGCCATGACCATGGCGGAACGTGTTTTGGTACTTAATCAGGGCATTGTTGAGCAGATAGGTACTCCTCAGGAGCTGTATCAAAAGCCAGCAACTTTATTCGTTGCAGGATTTACAGGACAATATCCTATGAACTTAATATCTGGTATCTACGATAAATCAAGCCACAGTGTGCATACAGATTATGGAATTCATTATCCTGTTTCAGAGCTAGTACAAAATCTTGAAGATAAAGATGAATTGGTTTTGGCGATTCGAGCTGAGCATGTTTTGCTTTGCTCCGAAAATAATCCAAAAGCGATCCCAATTGATGTTGAGTTTGTAGATGATATGGGGGCAGACAAGCTCATTCGCGCAAAATGCATCAAAAATGGTCGATCTCTTAATTTGCGCATTACAGCGGATCAACCCATAGCAAGTGGACAATTCTGGGTGGAGCTACCTACAATTAAATTACATCTTTTTGATAGTAAATCTGGAAAACGTATTGGAGAATGGAGTGAGTAAAGAAAAAAACAAACTAAAGCCAATTGATACCCCGATTTATCGCTATTGGTCTGCATTATATATGTCTTTCTATTCACGACTTCTTTATATAGATGTTGGAAAACGTTGGAAGGGACTTGGTATTTTTTATTTCTTATTGGCTATTGCCGTATTTTCCATCCCATTTGCCTTAAGAATAAGCTTCAGTTTAGACCAATCTTTTAAAGAACAAATTACTGATCCTTTATCAAAAATTCCTGTTTTTTATATACAAAATGGTGAAGTCTTTCTTAACAAGCCTATGCCATATTTCGTCAAGAACGATAAAGGACAAGTAGTTGTGATTATTGATACTACAGACAAAATCAATGATTTTACTGCGGATTACCCTTATCTTGCGATTTTGATTAACAAAAATAAAATTTCTTTGAAAGTACCTAGCCTGACAGTGTTTAATATGCCTCAATCACAGCCAAGCAAAGGCGCACCTATAGTGCAATCCTTTGATAAAGGAACCAATGTAGTGTTTGATGGTAAAAAGTATGCGGAAAGCAGTTCAATACAGAATTTGAAATATTTCTCGGAACTACTGATTTACCCTATGGTTGTAGCAATGTTTTTTTCCATGTTTTTAGTTATTTTTCTTGTCTTAGGATTTCTAGGGCAAGTTTTTGCGAACGTATTTTTTTCTTTTAATGTAACATTTGCTCAATCATGCCGACTTTTGGCTGTTGCTGCAACTCCTATGTTATTACTGTTGTTCATTTTGTTAATTTTTAATTTTCTTTTCCCAGGTTCAGGCTTCATTTTATCTGCATTACTTGTCATATATTACAGTTTTTCACTGCATTCTCTGCGCGCAGAAAGTAGAAGAGTTGCTCGTTTATAAGATGAAAATAGTTGTTAAACCAATTTTGCATTGAAGCAAAATTGGTTTCGAATATAACAATTAGAACTTTTATATGGGTATAGACAATTGGTGAGATTATGAAAGAGTTGATTCATTTTGCGCATGGAAATGGCTTTCCCGCTTTATGTTATAAGCAAATGCTAAATCATCTCGAGAAAGAATTTGATTATTGTTACATTGACAAAATTGGTCATGACCCTTTATTCCCAGTTGGTGAAAACTGGCGTAATCTGATATCAGAAGTAATAAACAGTATTAAAAAGCAAGCCGATCGCCCTGTTATTGCAGTTGGACACTCTTTAGGCGGTGTTTTAAGCTTATTGGCGGCGATAGAACAACCTGAATTATTTAAAACAGTAATTATGCTGGATTCACCTTTAATTGGTCCTTTTAAATCAAGTATGGTTCGTTTGGCAAAAGCTCTTGGTATTATTGATCGAATTACACCGGCATTTAGAACGCGAGGCCGTCGGATGTATTGGAAAGATCATGATCAATTAATGAACTATTTAAAGACTCGAGATTTATTTAAGACCTTTACGGATGAGTGTTTAAATGATTACATAACCTACGGTTTAGAGTATAAAGATGATGGTTATTATTTGCGCTTTGACAGGCATATTGAATATCAAATTTATCGAACCATTCCACATGTCATTCCAAACTATGAAGGTAAGTTATTAATTCCAGCGGCATTAATTTATGGTGACAAAAGTACTGTGGTTGGTAAAATGGATGTGCGCTACATGAAAAAATATTTCAATGTAACGAGCATTAAGACCAATGGGACTCATTTATTTCCCATGGAACACCCGGATGTTGTGGCAAAACAGATTATAAAAATTGTGTCTGGTTTAAACTGAGATAGTACTAGGGGTCAGAAGACCCGAAATAATTAAGGAGAATAATGTGCTACATGCTATTTTAACGCTCATGATCATTGGAGCTGCAGGGATATTGCTAACCAGGCAGGCCGCAATTTCTGTATGGGCTATTAGCTTTGCTCTATTTAGTGCTCTCGTCTTTGCTTATGGTTCTCCGGGATTGCTGACTCAAATAATACTTGTTTTGATTGAGGTGATTTTAATTGCTGGTGCAATAAAGCCTTTAAGACGAATGTTATTATCCAAATATTTTTTTAAAGCTGTAAGTAAGGCTATGCCCGCTATGTCTGCAACTGAGCGAGAAGCTCTGGAAGCAGGTACCGTAAGTTGGGAAGGTGATTTATTCAGCGGCGCTCCCGATTTTTCCCTGCTGAGGAATGCCCCCATTGTTCGTTTGACGGATGAGGAACAAGCTTTCCTTGACGGCCCCGTAAATACTTTATGCTCCATGATCGATGATTGGGATGTCACTCACAATCTTACCGATTTGCCTCAAGAAATCTGGCAATTTATCAAAGAAAATCGATTCTTAGGCATGATTATTCCGAAGCGTTATGGTGGTCTTGAATTCTCCGCTACAGCACAGATGTCGATTTTAGTGAAAATCTACGGTCGTTCAATAACAGCGGCTACAACGATTTCTGTACCTAATTCACTGGGCCCAGGTGAGCTATTACTTAAATATGGAACAGAAGAGCAAAAAAATTATTATTTGCCACGATTGGCTGATGGACGTGAAATTCCTTGTTTTGCTTTAACTGGCCCTAACGCTGGCTCTGATGCAGCATCAATACCAGATAAAGGTATAGTATGTCATCAAGAAGTGAATGGTGAAAAAGTATTAGGTATCCTGTTAAATTGGGATAAACGTTATATTACTTTATGTCCCGCAGCTACAGTAATAGGCTTAGCATTCAGACTATTTGACCCGGATAATTTATTAGGTAAAGGTGAAGATGTAGGAATTAGTTGTGCGTTGATACCTGCAAATACCCCGGGTGTTAAAAAAGGTCGTCGCCATTTTCCTTTAAATACCGGATTTTTAAATGGCCCAACTCAAGGTAAAGATGTATTTATTCCTATGGATTATCTCATCGGCGGTGTGGCTATGGCCGGCTGTGGTTGGCGCATGCTAATGGAATGTTTGAGTGCTGGGAGAGCAATTTCTTTACCTTCGAGCGCGAATGGGGGATCACAAGCCGCTGCTTTAGCGTCTGGAGCTTATGCACGCATTCGCAAACAATTTAATCAGCCAATTGGTAAATTTGAAGGGATTGAGGAACCTTTGGCCAGAATTGCAGCGAATACTTATATTATTGATGCTGCTTTAACAATGGCTGCTGCTGCCATTGATAATGGAGCCAAGCCTTCTGTAGTGGGTGCCATATTAAAATACCACACAACTGAACGTGCAAGACAAGTCTCATGTGATTCCATGGATATTCATGGCGGAAAGGGTATTTGCCTTGGCCCTAACAATTATTTAGGTAGAGGTTATCAAGGATCTCCTATTGCAATTACTGTTGAAGGGGCAAACATATTAACTCGAAGTTTAATTATTTTTGGTCAAGGAGCAATTCGCTGCCATCCTTATGTATTCAAAGAGCTTGAAAGTATTAGACATAATGATCTGGTTGAATTTGATAACGCATTTTTTGCCCACGCCGGATTTATTCTTGCCAACTTTACCAAATCAGTCATTTTTGCATGGACTGACGCACATCTGTCGAAAGCACCAGTGAGTAGTGTGAAGCGTTACTACCAACTCGTTCATAAATACAGCGCTAATTTAGCATTCCTTGCTGATTTTTCAATGACTGTTCTAGGTGGTGACTTAAAGCGTAAAGAGAAATTATCTTCACGTCTGGGAGATATGCTGAGTTTATTATATTTGACTTCAGCAGTCTTGAAACGCTTTCATGAAGACGGTGAGCCCAAAGCAGATTTACCTTTGGTTGAGTGGAGTTGTCAGCAATTATTGTACGAATGTGAGACAGCAATGCACGGTGTTATTGTGAATTTTCCAGCTCGTTGGGCGCGAATCGCTTTACGCTTGATTATCAAACCACTAGGTAATCGAAGAAACAAACCAAATGACCAACTGGGGCATAAATTGGCTAGAATTCTCATTGAACCAGGAGAGACTCGTACGCGTGTAACTCGGTTGGTTTATAGTAAGTCTGGAGAGAATTGTCCTTTAGGTCGTATGGAGGAAGCGTTCCATAAGATTTGTGCTGTTGAGGAGTTAGAAAGAAAAGTAATGCGAGCAGTCAAAGATAATGTTTTAAAATCACTTACCTTGCTTGAACAAATCAACGAAGCTTTAGCTTGTGGATTATTAACTGAGATAGAGGCCAAACAATTAAAAGAAGCAGAGTTGGCGAGACAAGATGTAATTAAGGTAGATGATTTTAGTGATGATGAACTACGCCGTCCTCAAGCAATAAAATCTGTCAAGGGAAAAAAAACTTTAGTTAATAAGGACGATATTGAGTCAGAGATGATTTAACTCTTGATTGCGGCGAAGAAAATATAAATTATTTTGCTGAATTCATGACAATTGTAATCTGGGGCCATCAGTGGCCCCAATTTTTTACAACAATCACTTGTCGCATGCGTCAAACTCGTTATTTTAATTGGTAAAAATTAGACCATAATAAAGTAGCACATTTGCAAATTACACAAGGAACCCGTGTTTTAAGGAGCAGACGCCTCAATGCAAACTAACTTTATGAGGTTGATGCAACTCAATGAATATTACTTCTTGTACTGGTTTTCAGATAAGTTACATGGCTTGAGAGCATTTTCTAGCGCATAGTAATCTTTTGTTCTGACTTCACACAACACCTTTATGGCATTTAAATCAAACGTAGCCCACTCCCTTGTCGAATCTACTGCCCATCTGCCCGGTCACTGCGTGGTGCATCGATACCTCATACATTGCAAAATCAATACCCAACTTAGAACCCTAGCGAAACAAAGCCTCTTTCTCGTTATTCTTAAACTGAGTATGAAATTCTTTTGCCGACTTGGGTTGTTTTCAAAATCAGGCACGGGAAAAAGGGTGTGTCACTACAGTATTCATATGCAACATGAATCGGCAATAATTGCTGGGCGCTGCCAACACCCGTTCGTCACTGGTTATCACCGTCTTTATCAAAATATTCCTTACGGAGACACACTAAAATGTACCTATTTTTAATACAGCCTTTAGATGTGATAACTATCCAAAAATTTAAATAATTTTAAAAGAAAAAAATTAAATTGATTTTCAATAGAATATTTTTCGACGAAGGACTTCCGAACAAAATCTCATAGTTCAATATAAGTTTGCAAAGAAAGCCTAAACGGTTTCCTTAACATCATCTGGCATAGTGATGTTTAGTTCAAGCACCGAGTTATCTCCCATCCGCTCTAGGTTCACACTCACCTTATCACGCGTGACATGCACGTATTTAGCAATAACAGCGAGGATTTCTTCCTGGAGCTTGGGTAGATAGTCAGGTGTATTACGTTGAGAGCGTTCATGAGAAATTATTATCTGCAAACGTTCTTTAGCAACAGATGCTGTAGCACTTCTTCTACGTAAGTAATTGAAAATACTCATACCGTCACTTCCTCCTTGTTTTTGCTGAATAAGCGACGCAATAATCCCTTACGATCATTACTTATGAAGCGCATTGGTCTTTCTTCACCGAGAAAGCGAGCAATTGCATCTTGATAAGCAATACCTGCGTCACTTGTTTCGTCAAGAACTACTGGTGTACCTGTATTTGAAGCTTTAAGTACTGATTTTGATTCTGGAATAACGCCAATTAATGGAATGGCCAATATTTCTTTCACGTCTGTAACAGAAAGCATATCACCACGCTCGACGCGCTCTGGGTCATAGCGTGTTAATAATAAATGTTCTTGAACTGGTGTTTTATTCTCAATTGCTCTTTTAGTCTTACTAGCAAGTATTCCTAAAATTCGATCAGAGTCACGTACAGAAGAAACTTCTGGATTTGTTACAACTATTGCATGATCAGCAAAATACATGGCCATTAATGCACCAGTTTCTATTCCAGCAGGGGAGTCACAAATAATAAAGTCAAATTCTTTTGAAAGATCATTAAGTATTCTTTCAACCCCTTCAATGGTTAACGCATCTTTATCTCGGGTTTGCGATGCAGGAAGTATATAAAGGTTTGCAATTCGCTTGTCTTTAATTAAAGCCTGATTCAGGTTTGCTTCGCCATTTATAACATTTATAAAATCATAAACTACCCGACGTTCACAACCCATGATAATATCAAGGTTTCTTAAACCAATATCAAAGTCAATAACGACAGTTTTATGTCCTAAGAGTGCAAGGCCCGAAGAAATAGCTGCAGAAGAAGTAGTTTTTCCTACTCCGCCTTTACCTGATGTAATCACGATTATTTTAGCCAACGCTGAACCCTTCCTGTTTTTTTTGATTCAACACAATAATTAACCAACAGTGTACACGTTTATTGATAAATAATTCAAGTAGTGCAACAGTAATCAGTGTAAAAACATATTCCAAAAACAATGGGGCGAGCCGAAGAAATTTGTAATCGTTTTTAGCATATTATTGATATTATGATGTTTTAAAATACATTAAAACAATATCAAGTGAATTAATGTAAATGAAAATATAGAGGGAGTTTTAGGAGAAAACCTCAACGAGTTCTATAATTCTAATATGAAATGTTGTGTTATTGTAAATTATCTGTTTAATTTGTCCAGAATTTATAGTAAACTATTCGGTTAATTTAACTCCTCTAGTGAGAATAAAATGGCTCTTTCTATTGTGCAGCAATCATTAACCTTCGATGATGTCCTTCTTGTTCCTGCACACTCTTTAATTCTTCCTAAAGATGTGTCCTTAAGAACAAAGTTGACTCGTGCTATTAACCTGAATATTCCTCTTGTATCCTCAGCAATGGATACTGTAACCGAAGCTCGTTTGGCCATTGCCCTGGCACAAGAGGGTGGTATTGGTATTATTCATAAAAATATGACAATTACGGCACAGGCAGAAGAAGTCCGAAAAGTGAAGAAATTTGAAAGTGGTATGGTTCGGGATCCCATTACTGTGACTCCTAATATCACAGTTAAAGAATTACTTGATGTAATGGCCAAATATAATTTCTCTGGTGTTCCTGTAGTTGACGGTGAGAATTTAGTTGGCATTGTAACCAGTCGAGATATTCGTTTTGAAACTAATTTATCTTTGAGTGTAGAACAAGTAATGACTCCCAAGACAAAATTGGTAACCGTCAAAGAAGGCGCAAGTCGTGAAGAGGTGCGTAGCTTACTGCATAAGCACCGCATTGAAAAACTGCTTGTTGTTAATGACGCATTTCAATTACGTGGATTGATTACAGTTAAAGACATACAAAAAGCTAAGGAAAATCCTTTTGCTTGCAAAGATGCTGCAGAACAGCTACGTGTTGGTGCAGCCGTTGGCGTGGGAGAAGGTACTGATGAACGCATTGAATCATTAATTGAAGCCGGTGTTGATGTGCTTGTTGTTGATACAGCGCACGGACACTCACAAGGTGTACTTGATCGCGTGAAATGGATTAAAAAGCACTATCCAGAAGTACAAGTGATTGGAGGAAATATAGCTACAGCTGCGGCGGCTCGTGATTTATATGCTGCAGGTGCAGACGCGGTAAAAGTGGGTATAGGTCCTGGATCTATTTGTACTACTCGAATTGTGACTGGTGTTGGTGTCCCGCAAATTACAGCTATTGCAAATGTGGCGCAAGAACTTAAAGGAAAAATTCCAGTAATCGCTGATGGTGGCATACGTTTCTCTGGTGATGTTGGTAAAGCACTTGCTGCTGGCGCAGATACTGTAATGCTTGGAAGTATGTTTGCCGGAACAGAAGAGTCGCCGGGTGAAATTGAATTATATCAAGGAAGAACTTATAAGAGCTATCGAGGCATGGGGTCAATTGGAGCTATGGCTTCGTCACAAGGTTCTAGCGACCGTTATTTCCAAGATGCATCATTAGGTTCTGAAAAATTGGTTCCCGAGGGAATTGAAGGACGCGTTCCTTATAAAGGATCGGCGCAAACAATTATTCATCAATTGTTAGGTGGTTTGCGTTCTTGTATGGGGTATACAGGATGTGAAAATATCGAGCAATTACAAACTAAGGCAGAATTCGTACAAGTGACTAATGCCGGAATGAGGGAGTCACATGTTCATGATGTCAGTATTACAAAACAGGCACCAAACTACCAGGTGGATAATTAATAATGAGTGATTTAAAACAACATCCTTTGCTAATCCTTGATTTTGGTTCCCAATACACACAATTAATTGCGCGACGAGTACGCGAATTAGGTGTTTATTGTGAAATTCATCCCTTCAATATTACACAAGAACAATTTACTGCACTTAATCCTTGCGGCGTCATTTTGTCCGGTGGCCCATCAACTGTAACTCATGATGAGAACCCACGTGCACCTCAATGGTTGTTTACTGCGGGGTTGCCTATTTTAGGTATTTGCTACGGAATGCAAACTATGGCGGTGCAGTTAGGCGGTGAAGTACAGTCATCTTCGATTAGAGAGTTTGGCTATGCTGAGTTAAAGTTGCATGGTCACAGTAAATTGTTTTCACAAATTGAAGACAGACTCAATACTGACGGGAATGCATTATTAGATGTCTGGATGAGTCACGGCGATAAGGTAACAAAATTACCACTCGGTTTTAAGGTGATTTGTGAAACGCGAAACGCTCCAATTGCTGGGATGGCTGATGAAAATCGACAAATGTATGGAGTGCAATTTCATCCTGAGGTCACACATACACTGCAAGGAATGCGTATTCTACATCGTTTTGTTGTGGATATTTGCAAGGCTTCGACTAATTGGACCTCTACGCTTATTATTGATGAAACAATCAATGAAATACGTGCCCGGGTGGGGTCTGAGAAGGTTTTACTTGGTTTGTCCGGCGGCGTAGATTCTTCCGTTGTTGCGGCTTTATTACATAAAGCAATTGGCAAACAATTGGTTTGTGTTTTTGTAGATACTGGCTTGTTACGTTTTAATGAAGCAAATGAAGTCATGGAAATGTTTGGCAAGCACATGGGGGTTGAAGTTATTTCAGTCCATGCCGAAGATAAATTTTTTAATGCACTCAAAGGGGTAACTTGTCCTGAAGAAAAAAGAAAAATTATTGGGCGCACCTTTATTGAAGTATTTGATGAAGAAGCACTAAAAATTCCTGGTGTGGCCTGGCTGGCGCAAGGAACGATTTATCCTGATGTTATTGAATCGGCCGCGACGAGCACAAACGGTGCTTCGGTAGTAATTAAATCTCATCATAATGTGGGGGGGTTGCCAGAAACATTGAACTTGAGTTTATTAGAACCTATTCGTGAATTATTTAAAGACGAGGTTCGTAAGGTAGGGCTTGAGTTAGGCTTGCCCCATGATATGGTCTATCGTCACCCATTTCCTGGACCCGGGCTAGGGGTGCGGATTTTAGCAGAAGTTAAAAAGGAATATGCAGATATTTTACGTCAAGCTGATGCTATCTTTATTGAGGAACTCAGAAAAGCTGATCTTTATCATAAAGTCAGTCAAGCTTTTGCGGTATTTTTACCAGTCAAAAGTGTTGGCGTGATGGGAGATGGGCGTAAATATGATTATGTGATTTGTCTTCGTGCTGTAGAGACGGTTGATTTTATGACAGCACATTGGTCTCAATTACCTTGGGAATTCCTGGGTCATGTATCCAATCGAATTATCAATGAGGTAGATGGTGTATCTCGTGTAACATATGATATTTCAGGAAAACCACCAGCTACTATTGAGTGGGAATAATTTTTTCAGGTGAAAAAAATCACCTTTTCCGTTTTTAGGGTCGTTCCCTCCTTCGAGGGAACGACAGCTTTTTTCTTAATTTTCTTAATATGCTAGATCTTGGTTATATATTTTAAAATTTATTTTCTTTAATTTAATAATGAACGATCACTATTGGATGCAAAAAGCTTACGAGCAAGCAATTCTCGCCCAAGCTGAGGGGGAAGTTCCTGTTGGTGCTGTATTAGTGAGCAAAGACAATCAGTTGTTAAGTTTAGGGCGAAATTCCATCCAAAACAGTCACGACCCATCAGACCATGCAGAGGTTTGTGCAATCAGACATGCATCACAACAGTTAAAAAATCATCGTTTATTAGATACGACACTCTATGTTACCCTTGAGCCTTGTGCCATGTGTGCGGGACTAATTGTACACGCACGGATTAAACGGCTGGTTTTTGCAACCCGAGATTTTAAAGCAGGAGCCGCAGGATCGGTTTATAACTTATTACAGGGTTACCCTTTAAATCATAAAGTTCAAATTGATGAGGGAATAATGCAAGCGGAATGTGCTCTTCTACTCACTGATTTTTTCCAAATGTGTCGATAAACACGGGCAGCATATCGACAAAGTAATCAAGAGTTTGGAAAGATAAGAGTGAGCCTGGATAATAGTTTAGTTTGTATTAACTATTTGGCAATAATTGGCATAGGTAAGGCTGCCTGTTGAGATTGTAATTTATGATTACTGTAAAGTGCTTCAAATTTATCTTTTTCAACTGCGATTCCTACTTTTAGCCAATGTTTAACCTTTGCTGCATTGGGTGTGTTTTTTTTTGCTGCATCTTCAGTGAGGTACAGGTTTCTTTTATTATCTCCTGCACGAGGAAAAAATTGGGGGACATTCCTTTCGTAAAAAGGAGCATATAAGACAAATTCCCTGATGTCTTTGGTAAATAACAGTTCTCGAATTTTGTTCACATCATTGACTTGGATACTTTGATATAAAGATTTTGCATCGATTTTGAGATTCAATAATTCTTCTTTTAACATCGCAGATTGTAAAAGAGGTTGACATATTGGATCAGTAAGACAAAGTTTAATCCATTTTAAGCAATCATCAGACAGAGTATGGTAAAAATGTGATACATAACTTATCTGAAGCAATGAATTGACATCTAGAAAATTCAATATATGCACAATTATTTCGCGGGGCAAATCATTCATGAAATGTCCATATTTTAAAAGATTAGAAATAAATTTTACATTATTGAGTTTGTATTATCCAATACTTTTGGCTCAGGTTTTACTAAATCAGAACTATAACTGGTTACACTTAATTTGGTAATTGATGGAATTACTTCATCTCCAACGGCGTTCAATTCAATTTTAGCTTTAACATCCATGATAGGTAATACCCTATAGTTGCCAGTTTTATTGTCTTTTATATGCTCAGGATTTTGGGTGGCAGTTAATTTGCCTGTGCCATCATTGATCATTATCCCTCTTTCCATGCAGAGAGAATAAACAATTGGTGAATATAAGAAAACAACTTTTCCATTTTCAATGCACCAGACTTGCTCAATACCTTTAGTATTAAGTAAAGAGGTGGTTTCTTCTGGTGTAAACTCACCACTGAGCATTAATGTATCTAAAAAACGATTTATATCTTGTCCGCCATTCGCTTGTAACCATTGTCGTATATTATTTCCGCAATCTTGAGGGTAATCACTTCCCGCAATCAAATAATCCAATAAATCCTCTACCTCTTTATTTGTTGTTGCAGTGAGGCCTCGAATACTGGTAGATCTTGTGAAGTCTCTATAAGCTTTCGTTGCATCAGAATTTCTTTTAATGTAATTTGCTTGCCATTCTCCTATTGCTTGATTCATTATTTCATTACTATCATCCAGGGGATAGTCATAATTCCATGCAATCGAAGGTTTTTTAGTTGTTTTACGTAGCTTTTCTTCATTTAAAAATTGATAATGAGGCATAATTAATGCAACTAAAGCATTATGGAGCGATCCAAATTGATTTTCAGCACTTGCTGAAACAGCGTCAATTGGATGCCTTAAGTTAATGGGTTTTTGCTTTCTTTCATATGCAGGAAGAATTACCTCACCTCTATTTCGCATCAGATCTGCCATTGTAACCAGTTTTTCAGAAAATATTGAATGTGGCACTTTAATTTTCATGGTTTCAATGTAATGAATTGCCTCATGAATTTTAGCAATATTAATTTCTTCACCTTCTAAAGGTAGACTTTGTTTTAATAATGATTTGATATAAAACAAATGTTCATTAACAGTTGTATTATTTTTTCCTACATTTTTTTCTATATATGAAATAAGAAGATTTACTCTTTCAGGATTTAATCGGTCATTTTTTTCCTGCATAGTTCACACCAATTTATAAAATAGAGATTGAATTCATATTGAATATGTATAATTTTAGTATAAAAAGATTAAATAAAGATTAAATATGCGGATTTAAATTGCATTAAATTCATTATTTTTACAGGTAATTAAAATTAAACATTGATGTGATATTTTTTTATGGAAGTTCATACAACATTAATTCAATGTATTGAATGCTCAGAACTATAAGGTTCTTTATATGATATTCAGTAAAGTGAATGCCTGATGCCTCTGTTCGAGAGTTGCCTAGATAATTGGCGGAAGGGTTACAGATAGTACTTTCACTTTGAAGTAATTAGGAGTTCTTGAATGAGTTTTTGTTTTAAAACTTCCTTTTCATCATTATTTAACGACTGATTTTGTTGATTAGTAATATAAAAAGTATCTTCTGCGCGTTCCCCTGCAGTTACAATTTTTGCGTTATGCAAGTGAATATTTAATGTTGAAAATACTCTGCCTATTGTTGCAAGTAAACCAGGTCTATCTCCGGTGACTAGAAATAGGCGAGTTTGATTATATGATGGCTCATCATAGTAATGAATTTGAGTTTTGACGGTAAAGTGCGCCAAGGCGCGCGAGAGTCTTTTTCGAACAACAACAGGTAATTGATTCGTTTGTGCTAAATGGGTGCATAAAGCCTGTTGAATATCATGAGATCGTTGCTTATCAAAAAATGCCTGATTTTGCTCATCTAAAATAATATAGGTGTCTAAATCATATTGATTATCACAGGTAAGAATCATCGCTTCCTGAATAGTGACGTTGTGATTACTTAAAACAGTAGTTGCAATAGCAAATCGATCATCTCGGTGAGGCATATAAATAAAAACCTCGGTTCCACCTTGACTGTGGTGTGGCATAATCATGACTAAAGGGAATTTTGTGCAAGCAAGAATCGCTTTTGTATGACGCGCGATGACCTCGGGAGATTCATGTAAAAAATATCTGTCTTTGAATTGTTCCCATAAATCTTCAATCGCTTTTGATGCGAATCCTTCGGTATTTAATATGGATAAAGCATGCTTTTTCCGTGCTTTGATGAGAGCAGTTTCATCGGTCAACTCTTGTTCTCGATGTAGCATATGTTTTGCAGCACGATACAACTCTTTAAGTAAAGAGTCTTTCCATGAGTTCCAGAGAGTAGGGTTAGTCCCACAAATGTCAGCAACCGTAAGCAAATATAGGTAATCCAGATAGCGGGGGTGCGGCAGAATTTGGCAAAAGTTCTTTATGGTATTGGGATCATAAATATCTTGTCTTTGTGCTGTTTGTGACATAACAAGATGATTGCGTACAAGCCAAACCAGTAAATCACTATCTTCCTTTTCTAGCTTGTGGTTTTGTGCAAAAGATGCTGCTTCAATTGAACCTAGTTCTGAATGATCGCCGCCTCTTCCTTTGGCAATATCATGAAATAATGCGCTCAGGTAAAGTAGTTCGGGTTTGTTTAAATGAGACATAATTTGTACGCAGAGAGGGAATTGCTCTGCATAGCTTTTTTCTTTGAAACGAGACAGGTTGCGAATGACAAATAATGTGTGCTGATCCACAGTATAAACATGAAATAAATCATACTGCATTTGTCCGGTGACTAGAGCAAAACATTCTAGATAATGAGTGAGCACACCGTATCGGCTCATTCGATGCAATGCTTTATAAGGTCCATCCTCTACTTTAAGAATACTCATAAACAATTCTGTTGTTTCTGAGGATGCTTTAAAACGTTTATTCATCAGATAGAGTGATTCTCTGATTAACCGAATAGTATTCGCTCTGACTCCTTCAATATCAGGCCGTTTTGCTATCCATAGAAATAATTTTAGTAGCGCTTGTGGATGATGGATGAACACACGCGTGTTTCTTACTTCAATATAATTATTGGATAGTTGAAATTCATGATCTAGAGGAAACAATTTTTGCTTGGGAGAGTGAGCTATGGTTTCATCAAACCATTGTAGTAACATCTCATTGAGTTCTCTGTTGCGTTTAATTACTTTAAAGTAGTCTTTCATGAATTGTTCTATGGCTAATGAATGAGGTTTATCTTTATAGCCAAAAAACTGAGCCAATTTGATTTGATAATCGAAGGATAAGCGTTCTTCCGCTTTTTCAGCTAGTACATGTAAAGCAAAACGCACACGCCAGAGGAAATGTTGGCAATATGTAAGCTTTTCATATTCTTTGTCAGTAATGAATCCATAATTGATGCCATCAGCTAATTTTTTTATATTAAAATGTCGTTTACCAATGCTGAGCAGGATCTGCAAATCACGAAGACCACCAGGGCCATATTTAACATTAGGCTCCAAGTTATAAGCTGTCTCACCATATTTGGCATCACGTTTTTTTTGTTCTTGAAGTTTAGCTAAAAAGAAATCTTGGCTGATCCACATGTGTAGAGGATGTATTTGATAAATTAATTCCTCCATTAATGGGCCACGACCGCATAATAAAAACATATCCATGAGGCTAGAAATAACAGTGACGTCTTGGCTAGCAAGTTCGGCACACGAAGAAACACTTGTAATTTGATGGCTGAGATTTAAGCCAACATCCCAGCAATCCTGGATAAAATTTTGTGCACGATTTAATTGTGATTTAGAAACCTTATCAGAATGCAGCAATAATATATCTACATCTGAATAGAGTAGTAGTTCTCTTCGTCCATAACTTCCAAGTGCAAGTAGGCAAAAAACGTCATGATCCAGTTGATTTTTAGTAAATAAACTAATGACCAGCTCATCGATGAAGCTAACTAGCTTACGAATGATTGTGGTGATATTGGTTTTATAATCGAATTCTTCGCGTAGTTTTTCTTTAAATTGTTTTAGTGCATTTTTAAGATGTTGTAACTCTTGGGGCATCCCTTTTTTCTCTGCATCTTGTGCCTGGCAAAAGGGATGAGTTCTTGTGTGGTTACTTTCGTTCTTCATCGCGCAAAGTCAAAATTTCTACACCATTATCGGTTACCAATAAGGTATGTTCCCATTGGGCTGAAAGACTATGATCTTTGGTGACTACAGTCCATTGATCAGGCAATAATCGAGTGTGATACTTCCCAACATTGATCATAGGTTCTATGGTGAAGGTCATACCTGGTTCCAATTTCATTCCTGTTCCAGGTAATCCATAGTGTAATACTTGAGGATCTTCATGGAAGATACGTCCTATCCCATGACCGCAATAATCGCGGACAACAGAGCAACGATTTTTTTCTGCATGTTGTTGAATGGCGTGACCAATATCACCTAAATGAACTCCAGGTTTCACCATTTCAATTCCAATAAACAAACACTCATGAGCCACCTGGACTACATGCTTTGCCTTGACTGATGGGGTGCCAATAATGAACATTTTACTGGTATCACCATGATAGTCGTTTTTAATAACAGTAACGTCAATATTAATGATATCCCCATCTTTTAAAACTTTTTTTCCAGGGATTCCGTGACATACTACATGGTTAACAGAAGTGCAAATGGATTTAGGAAAGCCATTGTAATTCAAAGGGGCAGGAATAGCTTTTTGTGTATTCACAATATAATCATGACAAATGGTATTAAGTTCTTCGGTAGTGATACCTTCTTGAACATGAGGACCTATCATCTCAAGAACTTCTGCAGCAAGCTTGCCTGCAATGCGCATTTTTTCGATTTCGTCCGGGGTTTTTATAGTAACTGCCATAGAGTGTGAATCCAAAAGTGTTATTTGATTGTTCAATATATTTTGTTCCAATATCTATAGTGTAGGCTAAACAAGTGCTGCATGTATCGTGCGATTTGGAACGAACGTCATATTAGCACAACCGATTATATATGTCACCGAATCCTGATTTGTGTCAGATTTCTTGAACAGTAAATTTCTTGGGTGTGAATCCTGGTAATTTTGTTCTTTAAATAAGTATTAATTTCGAGTAACTAGAATTTAATATGATCACGCTGTAAACTATTTGATTTTTTAATCAGGATTTGACCATGCCTAAAAAATTGAAAACTACAATTTTAAGAAAACAAAAACAGAGAGCAGCGGCCGCATTTCAGGTTAAATTCAAATTGACTCAAGTACACGTGAATTCATTCTTTGCAAAAAATTCAAAACTAGATGAGAGTAACTTGAGAAAATTAAAGAAATTAATAAAAAGCCTTGGTATTAAAAACATGGAAGCTGAGAATTATCTTTCTTCTTCTGTAGACCAACCCGAACTTGTTAAAGTAATGCCAGTTAATTTATTAAAAGAGTTTGGGGGCCAAGGATTATATGCTTATGTCGATATTCCAGCCGGCACATGTTTGGGCGAATATACTGGGGAACTGTATCCGACAACAACTTTATTTAAAACATATGTAAATCAAACTTCAGGTGCAGATTGGAGTTATGCAATGACATTGGGGCATAGAGTAATTGATGGTAAAGATAAAGGGAATTTTACGCGATACATCAATTTTTCTGATACTCAAGCCAATGTTGAATTTCGAGAAGATGTAGTAAATGGCATAAAATGTGTCAAAGTAATTGCGACAAAAGATATCCCCAAAGGAAAACAATTGCTGGTGGATTATAATTGCTACGATGAACGAGCTTCTAAGGAGTATTTTTTTCTTAGTCCAGAGGATAACTGGCAATCTGCCCAGGAAGTGCTTGACTCCAATTCAAGAGTATATCGACTCTTTGTAATGCAAAAAGCTCTTACGCTATTAAACCTAAAAGAAAACGATAGTTTGTATGTCACAAAAATTGGTGAAGTAATTCTTTCTGGAAAACAATTATCCCTGGATCAAAAAAAGATTATTCAAGATGATATTAATCTTCCTTTTCTAAAAACAAATTTGCGGGGGAAGGTACTGGACTTTAATCATGCCGATTCATTTACCGCATTAATGTTGGCCAGTTATCTGGGGCAAGTAGAAAATGTGAAATGGTTGGTTACAAATCATGCGAACATAGATCAACAACAAAACCATTCGGGAAATTGTGCTTTATTTTTTGCACTCGCTGGTTATGCTGCCTCAGAGACGAAAAACCAAAAACGCGCATATTTGGATGTTTTGTGTATTCTGATTGATTCACAAGCAAATATCCTGGTTCACGATAGAGAAGATAGAACGTTTCTACATAAAGCAATTGATGTTCTTGCTTTAAGTGACTTTAAACTGCTAATGGGCCATATAGCAGAAAAAAAACAGTTCAATCCTGAAGAGATATTAAGTTATATCGATAAAAATAATCAGGATATTTTCATATATTGTCTTGTGAATAAAGATTTTAATAAAGCATCTGTTTTACTCAGATTATGCTCTGATTTTTTCAGAAGCGAATATTTTAATTATGGCAGCAAATATGAAGAGAAAATTGGTAAGGGTATGTTAATAAATTTAATAAATGAGTTTGAACAGGATGAAAAAAGCGCATTATTAAAACTCTTGTCTAATCCGAGGTTGAAATTGGATCAAGATTTTATTAGTTCACTGGATTTGAGCGAAGAGGAAGATTTGTCTTTTTCCAACTAGACGAAATTGATTTGCTCGGGGTAGAGTAACCCGGGCAAATCGTTTTGATTTTCTCTATATCTCATTTTCGGAATATAAGAGGTCAGGTTGACAAAGGGCTATAGCCGATGTGTCTACGATTGGCTTTTTGTTCTGACATTTTCTCTTCGATTTCTGATTGTCTATCAGCGGATAAATGAATTTGTTGATACCAAAACGAGCCATATCTCGTGTATTGTTTGGGATCATATTGATGTGCTTCTCTTCCAGTGATCACTTTAGGTTCAATTTCAGTTGGGTGCTTTCCGTTATGATTGGGAGTATATGCTAAAAAAAGCTCACTGGTAGCTGGTGGTTTATTTAGATAGATAGTAATGTCTTTTAAATTGATACAATTTTTACGGCGCGAATTGGTTCGTAAGGCTTCTTTAACTAAATTTTGCAGATCTATTATAGTTCCTTCTTCAGGGGTTACAAAACAATCACTGATTTGTTCTGTTTCATTAGAGTTATTTTGTTGAACCGCAATCTTTTTAAAAACCATTCCAGAGGGAATTGTTACATAAATCATAATACCTCCATATAAGATCAAATAATTGCTTAAGTGTATCATAAGCATTCAAAAAACATATTTTTATTGTCATGAAATTTTATTGCGCTTACTTCTATTTCGAGTACTATACTTTATTAAAATCCGGTGCTTAACTCTTAAGGACAAAAATGAAACTCCGTGCATGTACTTTTATGTCTGCCTTAAGTTTCCTGATAAGTACTTCGGTTTTTGCTTTTGAAGGCCATGAATGAGGGAGCTACCATAGTGTGTCTCCCCCGAATCCTGGATATCACTATAATGAAAATTACAATAACTATTATAATAATGGATGGTATGGGGGGAGTGTAAATGTGAACACCTGGGATGATGGCATTTGTTACGATAATGATTTGAATGATAACACTGATGAAGTTATTGGGGGGCCTGATGAAGGTTATTATGATCCTTTATGTCAAACTATAGATGATTGTAGTACAGGTACTTGTGTGTCGATAAATACATGTGATCAAGAATAAATTATATGAATAAAAAAACATTTCAATGGGCGGTAATTGGTGCGGGGCCTTCTGGGATTGCCGCAGTGGGAAAATTATTGGATAGTGGCGTTTCGCCAGAACATATTTTATGGTGTGATCCTCATTTTAAAGCCGGAGATTTTGGTCTGTACTGGCGTAATGTTTCGAGTAATACTAAGGTCAAATACTTTAAAGATTTTTTATCGGCAGTCCAATCTTTTCGTTATCAAGAGGCTCCTGATTTTCAATTAAATCATCTACCTGTAGAGGAAACATGTACCTTGAGTTACATGGCTGAGCCCTTGCAGTGGATTACAGAGCATTTTTTACGAAAAGTCCAAGCAGTAAAAACAACAATCCATAATATGTTTTTATCAAATAGGTTATGGTCTTTGTGCTCCGATTCACAAACATACCAGGCTAAAAATGTAATTTTGGCTACAGGCGCATTGCCTTCAGCGTTAAATTATCCAGGGGTTAGTGTAATTCCCTTTGATATAGCAATTGATAAGGAAAAACTCTCCTCAGTTATTCGCCGTGATGAGACGTATGGTGTATTTGGATCATCTCATTCTGCAATTATCATTTTAAAGCATCTTGTAGAGCTTGAGGTCAAAAAGATCATTAATTTTTATCGTTCACCTTGCTGTTATGCGATTGAAATGGATGACTGGATTCTTTTTGATAATACTGGTCTTAAAGGACAGAGTGCTGCCTGGGCTCGGGAACACATCGATGGTGTTTTACCTCCTAATTTGGTTCGTTACAATGTCAGTGAACCTAATATTGCACGCTTTTTACCTGAATGTGATCAAGTAATTTATGCAGTAGGTTTTGAGCAGCGTAAAAGTATTGTTATTGGCGATTATGAATATTCACACCACAATCCCTACGTTGGAATTATTGGTCCAGGGCTATTTGGCTTAGGTATTGCATATCCAGAAACTAAAGCTGATGCCTATGGAAACGTGGAGTCTCAGGTAGGTTTATGGAAGTTTATGGTATATCTGAATAAGGTTATGCCTATTTGGTTGAAATATCCAGCTTAAATTGTAATTGAGACTCATAAAGACCGCTCCTGGAACTTTACATGTCTCAATTATTGTATTTATTTAAACGCAATCAATTGATATTCAAAAATTTTTTTTGTTCTCTTCATGTAGTGCAGGCCCAACTTAATTTACTAAGACGCTTTTCAATCTGAGAAACACCTACTAATATAGCTCTTTTTATAATTAAGAAAAATACTCATGCAAAGGGTAACTTTATTATTCTTTTTTTTACTAGGGATATTTATTTGGCCTAAAAATGCTGAATGTTCGCTCGAGCGTGATTTGCAATCTTGGTTTAATCTTACAGCCATTGGAAAAACTCATAGCAACGATAAAATAATAGGGAGGGTACGGTATTGGTTAGAAGGGCAACAGCGTTTTGGTGATGATAGTAGCCGTTTCACCCAGACATTATTACGCCCTGGATTAGGTTATGCGTTAACAGATAATCTAAGCATATGGCTTGGGTACGCATGGGTATATACAGGCATCCCTTTTACCACTAATCCATTTGAGGAAAATCGAATTTGGCAGCAACTTTTATGGACTAAAACCAATCGATATTTGACTTTTACCAGTCGAACACGCACAGAACAGCGATTTTTAGAAAATAATCCTAAAATAGCTTATCGAATCAGAGAACTTATTAAAATTTCGGTCCCGATCAAACGATATACCCATTTTAATTTTGTCACTAGTGATGAACTGTTTTTTCATAAGAATAATTTTGTGGGTACAAACAGTAGGGGATTTGATCAAAACCGATTTTTTATCGGTTTGGGCTACAAAATAAATCCCATAGCCACCACTGAAATCGGCTATATGAATCAATACATTCGACGTTTCGGGGTTCCAAACTTTCTTACTAATATTGTATCAATTAACTTTTTACTGAGTTTGTAAAGCGAGATTTATGAAGTTCAATTTATAATTCATAAATATTATTCTGATTGGTTTGCGGATCTATTTAATGACCAGCGCCGTTCTCAGGCCCACCAGAACCATCCATGGCATTTGTTTGATGTGAACGATAATGCCAAAATCTTGGAAAGGCCAAACAACAGACGGTTACTCCTATAATGCATAACAAGCCACCTGATATCAATGCAGTGGGGATGCTAGCACTGGAGGCGATAAATCCAGCACGTGTATCACCTAATTTAGGTCCGCTTAAATAACTGATCATTTCAATACCAGCTAATCTACCACGATATTCTGTTGGAATGGTATTATTCCACAATGTAGTTCGAAATATCCCACTTATAGCATCAAAAGCTCCAGAAAGTGCTAAGAAAAACAGCACAAGCCAAAGTGAGTTTGATAAGCCAAACCCAATGATGGCAGCACCCCATAATGCTGCGGCAACGGCAATGGCTCTTCCATCATAATTTATTTTTGCAGTCCAGCCACTGATAAATGAAACAATCAATGCCCCAACAGCGGGTGCAGAATAGAGTAAACCTAAAGTTTTAGCTCCCCCCAAAGATTGGGCTATGGCAGGAAGTAAAGAATTAGGCCATGCAAAAACCATGGCGATAAAATCAATAATATAGCTCCCCATTAATTCCTGCCGATTAAAGGCAAAGGAAATTCCTTGTTTTAGAGAAGATAGAATAGAAGGATGCTCCTGCATAACAGGCCTGGGTATTGAATGGATTCTGATTAAAGCGATTAATGACATAAAAAAGGTCATTAGATCAATTAAGAACGTGATAACAATGCCATAGTGAGCAATAATAAGCCCAGAAAGAGCGGGGGCAATAATCATACAAAAACTGAATTTGAATGTAGCTAGTGCTCCTACCTTTTTGTAATCATTACGGCTAACAATTTGTTGTATAATGCTATCAAATGCAGGCCGATGTAATCCGGTAATGGCTGACATAGAAGCTGAAACGATAAAAATGAGACTCAGAGAAGGAGTCGTTTGATATGAGTTAAGTGCAAGCAGGCAGCATCCTACGGCAAGAAGTAACTCACTGATAATCAATAATCCTCGTCGATTGTATCGATCAGCAAATACACCACCAATTAATGCGGTGATTAATAGGGGTAATAACTGGGCTAAACTTAATAATCCGACGGCGAAGGTCGATTGGGTAATTTGATAAATTTGATAAGGCAGCGCAACATTGCTGATCATGGTACCGATAAATGAAATGAATTGCCCCAAATAAAGAAGCCTGAAATCACGATTTTTTTTTAGAAGTGAAAGATCTAAAAGCTGGCTCATTTTGAAATATCCGAATGTACAGATCAGTAAAATAATATGACAAAACGATTCTATTCTTTTTAATTGAATCAGTACAGTATTGATTTTATTCTGAGCGGTTAATGACTCAAGCGTTGCTCTATTATTTAGAACAATTATTATACTTTACCTATATGATCCCGATCTGAAGGAGGAATTATGTGAGGACTTACTTATCATTTTTATGGTCTTGGTTATCAATTTTTTCTTTATTATGAATCATCAAAGGTTCAACAAAACTTACTTGAGTGGAATAGGTCATCGGAATTTTTTCGTTATCAAGTGCTTTTTTAATTGTTGTGAGTACTTCATCAAGTGAACGACGTTGCTGGCTGGGTTCGGGATTTGTCCACCAATATATTGCAAAGTCAATGCCATTAGAAGAAAAAGAAACCACATAGACTTGAATATACTTATCTTTAGAAACAGTTTTGCACTGTTTCATCGCTTCTTTAATGACTGAGCGAGCTTTTTCTATATCAGTATTAAAATCAATGCTGCAAACAATTTTTTCACGTCTGAGTGATTCATCAGTAAACACCCGTACTATACTGGTATACATTGTAGAGTTGGGGATGAATACTCGTGAACCGTCTGTTTTACGCAAATGAGTATTTTGAACAGAAATACGATGAACGTAACCTTGAGCCTCGCCATGCTGCGATCCGACCTCAATAAAATCGCCAATGCTAAAAGGTTCTCTGAGCAAGATCAAAATGCCTGTAAAAAAATTTTCAAAAACATTTTTGAATGCCAAGCCAATTGCAACAGAGGTTAATCCTAAAGTGGCTAAAATATTTGCTGTAGTAACTGATGGAATTAAGATCGCTGATATAATTAATATTCCTATAAACCATACAATGATAATGGTTAATTTATGGAAAATTGTTACTAAGTTAGCGCGAATTGCTATTCTAGGTAAAAACGAACTTACAAGACGACTAATTAATTTGGCAGCAAAATAAGTCATTATTGCAAAAATAATTGCAATAATGATATTGGGAATTAGCGCAATAAAATTTTGCGCAAATTTATTTAGAGTTTTTAGAATAAGCTCTAAATAGTTCATATGGAATTTCCTTATTTTACCTTACTTAGATTTACTGTTTTAAAAATTCCTAAATCCAATCTGTGATTTTAGTGTAGCAAAATATCCCGAAAGAATGTAATAAGTGCGATTTGAATGATTTTTGAAATTGCACAATTTGTAGTGATAGATACAACGATACTTTATGTTGTTAACAGTAATTTATTCGCTTTCTTTCTATAATTCATATAGGATGTGAGTGAACTAATCTATTGTTAATATAAGGAATTATGACAATAATACGACAAGATCCCAAGTCCAAAGCTTCCAGAAGAGTTTCTCTTGCCAGTTTTATTGGAACAACAATCGAATGGTATGATTTCTATCTTTTTGGGACTGCATCCGCTTTATTTTTTAACATTCTTTTTTTCCCTAAAATTAGCCCAGTAGCTGGTATTATGGCTGCCTATGCGACTTATGCGGTCGGTTTTTTTGCCAGGCCACTTGGAGGGCTAATATTTGGTCATTTTGGTGACAGGGTAAGCAGAAAGAAAATGCTTGTTTTTACTTTATGTTTGATGGGGGGCTCTACATTCTTAATTGGATTACTTCCAACCTATGAAATGATCGGGATATTTGCGCCATTTTTATTGGTCATTTTACGATGTATCCAAGGAATTGCAGTTGGTGGTGAGTGGGCTGGAGCTGTTGTGATGTCTGCTGAGGTGAGCCGAGAAAAGGAAAGAGGGTTTTATTCAAGCTGGCCAAACTCTGGAGCTCCCTTTGGATTAGTGATTTCCATAGCAATATTTCTTGTATTTTCTGCACTTCCTAAGGAGCAATTTTTATCTTGGGGTTGGCGCGTTCCTTTTCTACTTAGTTTTATTGTTGTTCTTGTTGGTCTTTATATTCGTTTGCAGATTATGGAGAGCAAAATTTTTGTGGCGGCAACAAATCATAAACATCCGCCTAAGATCCCTGCATTAGAAATGCTACGTTCTCAATTTAGAAATTTTCTTTTGGCAATCGGGGCACGCTTAATTGAAAGTGCTTCATTTTATGTTTTAACTGTTTTTATATTAAGTTATGGAACGCTTGAATTACATTTATCCAAAACAATTCTTCTCTACGCAGTAATGATTGGGGCTATTTTTGAAACATTTTTGATTCCGTATTTTGGTTCACTTTCGGACCGAATTGGTCGGCGTCCAGTTTACATTACAGGTGCTTTATCGATGGCTTTATTTGCATTTCCATTTTTTTGGTTATTGCAAACAAAAAATCCAGCATTGATATTTTTTGCTGTAATTTTTGGAATGTGTATTCCTCATGCGATGATGCATGGCGCTCAGGGAGCATATTATTCAGAACTTTTTAAAACACGTATTCGTTATAGTGGAACAGCTATCGCTTATCATTTATCCGCTGCATTTTCTGGAGGATTAGCTCCCTTGATTGCTACTGGTTTAGTAGAATGGGCGCATGGAAATACTTGGCCTGTTTCTGTCTATCTCATTATTTTGGCTGTGATTACTATAATCAGCGTTTATTTATCGGTAGAAAGAGCGCAAAAGGATATTTCGGCCTAATCTATGAAGATAGGAACCTGGGCTTTGCTTTACCCAGGCTATTCTTTTTTATCCTTCTTCTTGTTATCAATGTTCGTTCCTTTTTTCTTTGGAGGATAGACATCTGCTAAAGAGACAGATGTACCATGTTCTGAAACAATGCGGGCATGATGTCGTCTTAATTCCCTGGGATCTTCTACTCCACAGGAATGGCAGATAACGCCCACTTCATAAGTTAAATTTTTTACATAATGATAAACACGGACAGCCTTACTTTTGGGATTTAAGCCTCTTACCAACCATCTGTTATGGGTTGTAATCCCCGTTGGGCAGGTGTTTTTATGGCATCTCATAGCTTGTACACAACCAAGCGCAAACATAAATCCACGCGCAGAATTAACGAAGTCCGCTCCAACACAGAGAGCCCAAGCTACCATTCCTGGAGTAATTAGTTTGCCAGAGGCTATGATTTTGATTCGATCCCGTAAATTATATTCTACTAATTTATCAACAAGAACAGGGAGGCTTTCTGTTAAGGTTAGACCCATATAGTCTGCCAGAGTTAACGGAGCGGCCCCTGTTCCACCTTCAGCACCATCAAGGGTAATAAAATCTGGCGCATACTCTACACCACGTTCGATGATTTCCTGACATAATTCGTCTAACCACTGGTAATTTCCTAGAACTACTTTAAATCCAGTGGGCTTACCGGTTACCTCTCGAACATAATGAATTAGATTGAGCAATTCAAACGAGTTTGAAATTTCAGGAAAACGATTCGGGCTAATGGAATCTTCATGGGATGGAATGCCTCTAATTTTAGCAATTTCTTTGGTTACCTTGATTGCAGGTAATAATCCGCCCTTTCCTGGTTTAGCTCCTTGGCTTAGTTTAATTTCAAACATTTTAACTTGAGGATGTGCTGCTGCTCTTATTAATTTCTCATCAGACAAATTGCCATGCTCATCTTGGTATCCATATTTTGCTGTACCTATCTGAGCAACCAAATCACATCCTCCTGCTAAATGATAGGGTGATAATCCACCTTCTCCAGTATTGAGCCAGCAGCCCGCATTCTTTGCTCCATGAGATAAAGCAAGAATAGCATTTTGTGAAATCGACCCATGACTCATTGCCGAAATATTGATTAACGAATTCGTTGTATAGGGAAATTTACAATGTTGTCCAATTGTAACTGCGTGTGCTTTAACTACATCTCGTTTAAGAACAGGGAAAGGTGAGTCAACAAAATAAATTGTATTCAAGGGCCTTCGGTCCCGAGTCGTACCAAATCCTATAGTTGTGTCGGTATTTTTGCTTGCTTCATACACCCAGGTTCGCTCGGTGCGATTAAAAGGTAATTCTTCACGGTCTCGGGCATAAAAATATTGCCTTAAATAGACTCCTAATGATTCAGCGATATAACGTATATAGCCGATGATAGGGAAATTTCTAAGTATCGTATGTTCTTTTTGGAATATATTCCATGTTGCTAGAAGAATGATTAATAAAAACAAACAACTAAACAATAATTCTAGCGAATTGGAAATATGGAAAGGTTCCTTCATAATTGCATCCCAGCTAATGCCCAAAAAGCAGGATACAGTAAAAAAGTATTTACCATCAATATTATTATTTATTGAGTTCTATCATCATGTAAAATGTAAAATCATAAAACAAAATGATTTAAAAGGATGAATAGTTAACATATAATTCGCACAAACTCCGTATTTAATTACATAATATGATGCCTATAATTTCCCTACTTTCCCAATCTTTAAATCAAGAAACAAGCGTCCTTACGTCAGACACAAAAATACAATCTTCAGATCAAAATGATCCACAAGTATTAAAGCCTAACCAAATAATTAAATTATTAAAATCCTCAGCTCGTAGGAACGAAGCAAAAAATGTTTTCTTATATGCGTTTGCAGATATAGATCAAAAAGCAGTATTCGATTTAATGAAAACACTTTACGCATATCCTATAGATATTCCCGATACGGAAATCGCGCAAGTAATATATCAATGGTACCTCACGGTTGGTATGCAGAATAAAATGGGTTTTCCAATGACTGATAAAGAATATCAGGAGTCTAAATCTGCAAATATTGCCCGAATTATCACTACTGGTTTATCTCCACAAAACAGAGCGAAGTTAAAAGGAAAAGCTCTTCTTGATATAGGTGCAGGTGATTGCGCAATGACTTATTTGGTAAGCAAACATCTAGGGATGGAAGGAAATGCAATTGATATCCAATCTGAAATCGATTGGGGCGGGGAAAATAGCAGTGATAAAAAAAGTAAAAATGATTACATGGCACAAATTAGCAACCATTATATTTATGATGGGAACGATTTATTAGGCGCTCTTAAAGAGAAAAAATTTGCAATTGTTATGTATAATCATTCATTACATCATTTTCCTGGTTTTCAAGCACAATTTGAGAGTTTAAAACAAGCAAGTCAAATTTTGGAACCCGGTGGAGTTCTCTTTTTATCAGAGCATGCGAACTGCTTTGATGATGATATCTTGGACCTCTCTCATATTTTATTAAATCTAAGATATAGCATTGATAAAAAACAAATTTCCAGTCCTGAAGCAGCAATGAAGGCTCTTATAAAATTTAAATTAGAATATCAATCTCATTATCTCTCAAAAAATATTCTTGATGTGATCGCAAAACAACTGGGACTTACTTTAATTAAAGAAGAAATTCGCTCAGTAACCGATGTAGCAAAGGCAACATTTTTTTGTTTTGTTAAAAAATCTCCACGAGAAGAATTGACTTACTCTCCCTATTTCTTTGATACGGATAAGACGAGTAGACTTCATCACCATATAAAAACATATGATCAAGAACTACCTCAAAGAACATATTCTGCAGAATTATAAAAATAGGGTATAGCCTGTATTTACTAGTATAGATACAGGCAAATTAATGTGAATGAATAACGCTTATCACGAGATTTCAAATACATTTTAGAAAAAACTGTTCGATGCGATATTTTCTGATTCTGAGGATGAAGCATTGATAAGGGCTGTTAAAAATTCAGCGGGAATTTCTTTATATTCAGGGAATATGTTTTTATAAAAAGAAAGGTCTTCAATCGCTTGATCAACGGTATTTTTTATGTATTTCTGGACATATTCTTTATCATCGAATAAATAAATCTGACGCGTTAAATTTGATAAAATATTCAAAATATGCCGTTGGTAGGTTTCAATTAATTGGAGAGCACTGGAGCGTATTTCAAATAAATTAAGGCCTAATGAGCAGCTGCGAATAGCAATATCTAGCGTGACAACATTACTATTCCAATAATCATTGAAGCGCTCTTCAAATGTAGAATTTTCAAATTTCATATAAAACCCTTTTCGTGTTTGTGTCGATTAATATATAGACACAATGATTTTATATTAAATAAATTAAATGTCTATAAAATAGACCTATTGGTAAAAAAAATTACTTTATGGTGTTTAGATTATATGAATAAGAAATGCGTAATAAATTCTAGACAAGTTGAGCTGTTATTTAATATTCATTTTTTAATGTATCTTTACAGGCCATAACATCCTCCCATAAATCACGAATAAAGTCTGAATCTTGTAACTCATGTATTGTAACCGTAGGCGGTAATTGGGAATTCACATTGGCAAAATGGTTTTTTACAATCTCTCCTTCTAGAAAATCCTTTAAATCAGTTATATAAGCAATAATACGTTCTTCGGGTAAAGACTCGATAATTGCTTCATGTTTTTTTACAAAATTAGCAACTTTCTTAGGTGTGGCTTCTGGATTTAAATCTGTAAAGTGATCAACCAGTGGCTCATATAAAGAAGACAACTCTATCACTCTTTCTGCTACTCCTACGATGAGCCCATTCATTCCATTTTCAATTTTTTTGTCTTTTAGAAAGCCTGTGAATAAAACATCGAGATCAACAGTTCCTCCATACGTAATAAGTGGTTTGTTTCCTGAGATGTAATTGGCAAGTGCCTCAATAGTTACTCTGTCAAAATTACCTCTCATTGGTAAACCATTATCAGGAAAAGTACCATGAATTCTATAATAGGGTACATTATGATCTATTGTTGATGCTAATTTACTAAGAACTTGTGGTTTGCTTTTAAAAAAGCCGAGGAACTGTTTCCCAATACTCATACCAACACTCCGGATAAATAAAAAATACTTCAAAAATCGAAATTGATTAAAATAGAGTGCGTATTTTTTATGACACCATGTATTAATTATAGACATTATTTGGTTTTAACAAATAAATTGAAACAGAAGGATTATCTATCATTAAAGAAATAGTCCGCTTATTCCATTTGATCTCTAGACTGTAATAAATCCTGTAACGGTTTGGGTAGTATCGAGCGGATTTTATGCGTTATCTGCGCTTCATTTTTTTGCCAAATGATACCTAAATAAATAATAGCAAAGCCAATAGCCGTCAAAACGACAGGGAATAGGTAACTGAGATTAAATACCCGAAATGCTAAATATCCTAAGTAACAACAAGAACCTAAAGCACCAAATAGTACAAATACTTTTCTATTTAAAATGACTCCAATCAAGATCATTAATAGATTGATGCATAAGTATATAAATTTAGATAGCTCACTGTCTGAATGTTGTGCGCTCAATCCTCCCCAAAAAGCCATAACTCCAAATATATAAAGCCAGAAGCCATAATCTGCTGAATGACTTGAGCGGACATCTACCCAAAAAGCAATTAATACGGTAATTATTCCAAAATACATAGAAACCATAGCACTTAGCTCATAGGTATAAGTATCAGGAGCAATCATAGAGGTAAGATCCATAGACATGTACCAAAGAGTAACTGCAATGGGCATAATCATAAATGGATAACGATAGATCCAGGCCATTATTATTCCTATGATAAGTGTCCCTAGCTCCATGAAGATCCAGTTCCATTTAACATAGACATGATAGTCATGATACACCGTATTATCTGGTGGCCACCAACCCATTCCTTGTTGAAGTCCATATATAGCCAGGGGAGTAAGGCAGATTACAAAGGTGGCACATATTCCAGCCGGAATTTTATATCCAGTATCATGTAACTTATGAGTAAGTGCGATGCCTAGAATGGAATAGGACACTGAGAGAAATAAGATCCCCCAGCCACCATACATTTCCCATCCCAAATTCATGAATAATGTCATGGCACCTATAGCTATCAGTCCACCAAAATAATAAAGAACATTCGTTAAATTAAATCCTGGGCTTTGTTCGGGTAGTTTTTTTATGAACTCAATTAAATCATTGGCTTGTTTTTCTGTGATAATTTTAGCCTCAATGGCCTTATTCATCATATTCCGGGAAATTTTCATCTTATCTCCATTAGATGCGGAATTCTTCTCCAATAATAAAATTATAGTTTGACGAATAGAAATAGGGGCCTTTTTCTAATTTATTTGCTGTAATATGGTTAATCTTATTTAGGATTAAAATGAGCAATGCGAAATCTTAAACATCGATCAGAGCGCTCAATTTATTTCCGAAGACCACAACAGTCCTTCTGATACTTCACAGCAGCTTATAAATAATTTGGATATAGTAAAAAAGCATGAGATCTCTGTAACATACCTTACCCACATGGTCCGCAGATCTATCCGAAACAATGAAAACTCTACTGGCCCATGGACTTGTGGATAAGCCATTCTGTGAGTGGGATGATTAAACTGAACGTCTAGGAATAGCTCTTATTTTCCTTAAATTTTGTTCCACATCTCTGGACCTATCTAAAACATATGGGTTTAGAAATTTTAAAAACTATTCTGCGAAAAATTAATCCTATGACTTCTTTGTGGCAGACATAATCGATTTATCAAATCTTAATAAGGCAGGAATAATTTGACTGCTATTCTCACATTGGAGTTTATTTCTGATATGTTCCAAATTCTTGTCAACCGTACGTTTTGAAATTTCCAGTATGCTTGCTATACGAGGTAAGCTGAAACCATAATAATATAAATAAATAATTTCTTTCTCTTTATGAGTAAGGTTCTTACATGCTAAAAAACTAAATGGCAACTGCGTGAAATCAAAGGTCTTATCAAAAAATTCAGATATCGTTTGTGATTTATTTGCATAATTTAAGATTTTATTGTGTAAATTTAGAGGAGGGTCCTTTTTATTTGCAAATGTTTCATTCACTTTCATCGTGAAGTCTTTTGGCAAGATTAATAAATTTTCTTTACTTAATAGCTTACGACATTTATTCGCGATATCTTCACAAACTTTATCTAAAATACCTAAATTATTTAATATGAAATTGTTTGATTTAATTGGATCTGAAGTAGAGGCAAGAGTAATGATTTCTGTAGAAAATTGAGTAGGAGTATTATTTCTTTTTATAAAATCATAAAAAAAAGTATATCCTCGCGCGGTCACAACTCCTTTCAGTTCATCATCTAGGAAATTATCGCCGGAAACGTTTGAGACATAATATTCATAATCTAATATTTCAATATCTCTTAGTATTTGTGTTGCGTAGAGCTCATTATGAAAAAAATCTGTTAATAAATGTTGCTCAGACATGATTTGGAAATAGTTTCCATTTAAATCATAATACATGTAACCCCAACTATAAATTGGAGATTCATCGAAAAAAGGATGATATGCATTAGCTAACCAACCTGTATGCATTTTCATTTTAGAAAACTGAGTCATGGCAATATCTCTACTATTTGATCAAATTATAGCCCATGAAAATTAGTTTTTACTTCAAATAACTGGAGTACTCTATGACAATTGTACTCAAATTATATGAACCCTTAATAGCGTTGGAGATCAAAATTTAAATAAAACGATGAGTTATATGGACTCAGAAGAAAATACCGTTCTTGTTCAAAATTTAGATGAGTTAAAATTGGTCTAAAATAAAAAGTAAATGGATAAGGAAGTCTTATGCGCCTAAAATTATTTCTAGCTTGCTTCTTATGCTCTTTGCATTTGTTTGCGCAGCCAGTTCTCATTGGTACATCAGATTCTGGCCCACCTTTTAAAATCCCATTAAAAGATAAAACCCAATTTTATGGTTTTGAAATCGATCTCATGAAGGAAATATGTCAACGTGCGCAATTGGACTGTCACTTCACTAATATTACTTTCAAGGACTTATTTAATGAAGTAGAAAATGGCCAAATTGACTTAGCCATAGGCGCAATAGCGATTACCCCGGATAGAGAGAAAAGCGTTCTTTTTAGTATGCCTTACCTTATCGGTGGTGGGCAATATGTAACCAAGGTATCGAGTTCAGTTAAAGCAATTAATGATATTCAGGGTAAAACTGTTGGAATAGAAAAGGGAACTATTTTCAAGGCTTGGGTCGCATCGCAATTTGGTGATACAGCTCAGGTACAGGAATATAATACTGTAGATGACGTGTTACAGGCACTCAATAACGGTGACGTCGATGTAGCCTTGTTCGATAGTGACATAGTTGAATATTGGGTTGCTAATAGCAGTGATCAACTTAGAGCAGTTGGTGCTCCAATGGGAACAGGATATGGGATTATGGCCAATACAAATCATGAGGATCTCATTGGTACAGTTAACAAATATCTTATTGAATTAGAAAATGATGGGACTTATTTAAAGCTGTATCGGCGATATTTTTAAATTTCTTTAAACGAGAATTGCCTGGTGGCCAGTTAAATGAATACTCTTCTATGAGATGTACTGATTAAGGATTTGCATTTTTACGAATACTTGGCTCGGTAATGGTAAGCTCCTTTTCCGCATTAGGAGATGTCGATCTAAGCTCCTGCAATTTATCTCTGTAACCTTGTTGAAGTTGGCTAGTTTTCTCAGCATCATTTAATTCATCAGATAATTTACCTAATGCTTTAACTGCATGTTTTAATGCCTTTTTCGTTTTGCTAAAATATGCAAACTCCTGATTTTCTTTCATTTCATCAATTGCACTAATTATTTGTTGTTGCAACTGATCTACACTTTCTTTATCCTTTGTACCAACAATCTCAATATTCTTCAAAATAATATCTAGATGGTCTAGTTTTTCTTTTAATTTTGCTACTGCATAATGCTGAGCTCCATATTTAACTACGGCTTTTTCCAGATCATAAGCAACTATCGATCTTCGTATTTCAATTTCTTTTTTTGCTATGGCTAAATCGATCTCTGCAGAAGTTTTTATTAGGGAGCCAAACTTAAAATGTTCAATAAAATCATGTAATGGCACGGCTTTTGGATCCCCAGGATTAAAGATTTCGTGTCCTTTTTTCCATGAATCGAACACCCGCTTTGAAACTAAAACGGTCCCTTTATCATTGGGATTTGCATCAATCCAATTATGAGAACCTTCAGGATTTTCTTTTTTAAGAACTAGATCATTAGTAATAATCATCGTTAAATTGTCTCGGCTATGTTTTTTAAACCATTTTTCCGCTGATTTTGATCCAAATTGTCCGAAACCAAATCCTTTTTTACCATAGGCTTTCGATTCAGGAATTTTCGTATTATTCAAATCAAGAGATGGTGGCTGCTTTGGATCATCAGTTTGGGGAAAATCAGATGTTTTCAAGGCTCTTCTTGTTCCCATATAAGTAACAACTTTTGGAAATAAAGTAGAATCTTCACCGTCTACTCGACAAAATATTGGTTTTGAATTGGGTAATTTTTCAATGTCGCTAAGTAATTTTGGACCTCTTGCTGGATTAAGATTAGATGAGAACGTTTCAGGAATGACTACACCAAGTAATGGTAGACCACTATCAGGTGATACTGTTACGAAAACAGCCTCTCGCATTCTATCTTTTACATCCTCCAAGATACTGCTTTTTGAGTGTAAATCTGAAATACCCGTATACCCTTTATTATTTGCAGCCTGAATTACTAATTTTCTCATTTGAGAGACTTCGCGAATGACACCACCGTCAACAGATACCACATCATTTCCAGATTTATCACCCTCTTGTTTAGGAAGAAGTTCTGTTGATTTCTCCACAGCTGCTTTAGCAGCAAATGATTTACCACTACCTGAAGGTCCTGCAACAATAACAACTGGGCGTTGCTTCCATTTCTCTCCTTCAAAATGGGTGGTAGAGGATCGAAAAACTGCATTCATGTATTCATTGCTATTCATTTCCTCTTCCAAGGCCAGTTTATACAACTCAGTACCTTCTTTACCGAGAAAACTATGCATTGAAATAGTTGCCTTTTCAGGATTTGTTTCCCGAACTGTAGGATCTCCGCGATATTTACCATCTTTTGAAGCATTTTGTTCTGCAACCAATTTTATAAATTGTTTTCTAAAGAACGTACGATCATTGGTTTCTTCTTTATCCTCATCACTGGTGATTCCATGGTCTCTCTTATATTTCTCAACTTCTTGTGCATATTTTAACTTATATTCGATAATTCCTTCATAAAGTTTTGCTACACTTTCTCCTGAAAGACGATCGACTACAAAATGACTATCTATCTCTTTTTGATTTGTATCAGAATTGCTTGAGGATATGGGTGTATAAAAGCCAATCTGAGCTATTAACTGCTCAGATTGTGAGCCTAACTCGGTATCATTGCTAAAACTCATAATATTTCCTATACCAATTTATATCATGGCTGGAGTGATAAATATCTTTTCAATAATTATAGTTTACTAATAGTAAGTGATCTGTTATTGAGCAGATTGAATTTCAGTGTTAGAGTCATCTTTATTATAGGAAGGTCATACATTACGCTAAATGACACCAAAATGCTCTATAATTACCTTAATTTCATTTAAATGATTGGCCATCATGCTCCATAAGTTTTTTAGGAAAAAAGACTCCAAGACTTTTAAAGAAAGCGCTCTAGAACATTTTTTTAAACATTTTCCAGAAAATGAATTTTGGCGGTTTTTTGTGGAACGAGCGCGATATGATTTTAGACAGGGGTTATATCGAGTATTATATGCAAAAATGAATGGGGCATCCGAGGAGCAAGCCCAAAATATCCCGGTTTCTGAAATTGAAAAACTTGTAAAAGATGTCACTATAGGACAAGTATACCAGCTTGCAGAACAATTGGGTGACCACGAAGCTTTAACTGTACTAAACAATATATTTCATGCCCAAGATAGAAAAAGTGAGCGTGTTACTTCACTTTTTAATAAGCATCAAGGCTGGTTAGGATTTGAAGATAATGAACCTGGCTATTTATTAAATGTTGCCAAAGGATTTAGCCTCGTTGTAGAAAATATATTATCAGATCGACTCTTTACACTGGATTTTATTAAAGAGCTACATAAAACCTGCACTTCGGGGGTAAAGAACATGTTAGCTCAAACTCCAGGTGAATTTCGCAGTATTGGTGCCTCATGGCAAATGAATATTAACACTGATTCACTCGAGGGATTAATCGAAACGATTGAATACCTAAAATCAGTAGAGGAAAAAATGGGGGAGTCTGGTTTGGTTTTTTTGATACAAAATAAGGAGAGTAAAGAATACATTTCAAATTTTCTGACTGAGGATACTCATTTAGTTGCGAATAAAATATGGGACAATTTAAAAGAAGGCGCTGTTATTTCCTATATTTCTGAAGAAAAAAATGAGAGTGATTCCAGTAAATTTTTACATGCAGTTTGTTCCGAGCATATTCAACAATTAGAAGACGCATTAGAACATGCGAAAACAAAACAAGATAAGTTGACCGCAATATTTACATATTTAAAACATACGGTATTACACCATCCTTTTCAAGACGGGGTAGGCCGTACATATTCCATGCTTTTATCCCAATTTTTATTAATGCGTGAAAATTTTTTACCTGTTTTAATTCTTAATTCAAACATAATTCCAGGTTACTCCGTAAAAGAGCTAATAGATGAGTATTTACGAGCAGAAAAAGAAATGGAGAAAATCTTGGAATTTCCACACTATATTTCAAGTGATGAAATGGTAACACCCAATGTTGATACAGAAGAACTCCTATCACGCCTGAGTGCTGAGGAGGCAGCCATTTTTAAAGGGGCTTTAATTCAATTTCAGGAAGTAAAAGGGCACTATTTAGAATGGAGTAAAGCAGAGAGTTCCTGGTTTCGGTGTGAACAATCTTAGATAGGCAAACAATTTTATTGTTTCTCCTCTTTTTCCAACTTGTGACCATCCAGAAGTCGTTCATTACGTTCATTTTCCTGTTTCTCTATCTGCTTTTCCTTTTTTGTCCCTCCAAATTTAATGCGATTTTGAGAAGCTCTTTTTTCTTTTTCCAAACGAATTTTAGCCTTTCTCTTTTTATTAAGATTAATGACGTCTACCATGGTACTCTCTTCAATTATGTATTGTTTATACTATAGCGCATAAAATACACTCAAATCATCTAAATACAGAGATACATCAACAGAATTAGCGCGAAATAATCATAAAAAAATGATTAATGGAACAAGTTTTTGCTGCAAATCCGGTTAAAATACTGTACAATATGTGACAAATTTTTATCCATTAACTTTATAAGAGCGCTATGACTGATTTAAACCTTTATAGAAATATTGGTATCTTCGCCCACGTAGATGCCGGAAAAACCACCACTACCGAGCGTATTCTTAAGCTCACTGGTAGAATACACAAAATAGGTGAGGTTCACGATGGTGAATCAACAACCGATTTCATGGAACAAGAAGCCGAGCGCGGTATTACCATCCAGTCAGCAGCAGTCAGCTGCTTCTGGAAAGGTCATCGCTTCAACGTAATCGATACCCCAGGACACGTTGACTTCACTGTAGAAGTATATCGTTCACTGAAAGTACTCGATGGCGGTATCGGCGTATTCTGTGGTTCTGGCGGCGTTGAACCTCAGTCAGAAACTAACTGGCGCTATGCGAACAACTCAAAAGTATCTCGTTTGATTTTCGTAAACAAACTTGACCGTATCGGCGCGAACTTCTTGAGAGTAACTGAGCAAATTAAAAAAGTATTAGGTGCACATCCTTTAATCATGACTTTGCCAATTGGCTTTGAAGACAGCTTCGTAGGTGTGGTCGATTTATTAACTCGTCAAGCCTATGTTTGGGATGAGTCTGGCCAGCCAGAAAATTACAAAGTTACAGACGTACCAGCCGATATGAAGGACGATGTTGAAACGTATCGTGCGCAATTAATTGAATCGGCACTTGAAATGGATGATGAGTTGTTGATGGCTTATTTAGAAGGTGAGGAACCTTCAATAGAAGAAATTAAGCGTTGTATCCGTAAAGGTACGCTTGAATTAGCCTTCTTCCCAACTTATTGCGGTTCGGCCTTTAAAAACAAAGGGATGCAGCTATTATTGGATGCAGTTGTTGACTATTTGCCTGCTCCACATGAAGTTAATCCACAACCTTTGACCAATGCTGAAGGTGAGCCAAATGGCCAATACGCTATCGTTTCTCCTGATGAGCCATTCCGCGCCTTGGCATTTAAAATTATGGATGACCGTTTTGGTGCTCTAACGTTCGTACGTATCTATTCAGGAAGACTAAATAAAGGGGATACGATTCTCAACTCCTTTACCGGTAAAACTGAACGGGTTGGTCGTATGGTTGAGATGCAGGCGAATGAGCGTCATGAATTACAAAGTGCTGAAGCAGGTGACATTATCGCGATTGTAGGCATGAAAAACGTTCGAACTGGCCATACTCTTTGCGATCCGAATCATGAGTGCACACTCGAAGCGATGGTTTTCCCTGAGCCAGTTATCTCTATTGCGGTCACACCAAAAGATAAAGGCGCTACCGAAAAAATGGCTATTGCTATTGGTAAGATGGTTGCAGAAGATCCAACGTTTAGAGTGGAAACTGATCAAGACTCAGGTGAAACCATTCTCCGTGGTATGGGGGAATTACACCTTGATATTAAAGTGGATATTCTGAAGCGTACCTACGATGTTGAGTTGATAGTAGGCCAACCACAGGTTGCTTACCGTGAAACGATAACCAAATCGATTCAAGACAGCTATACTCACAAGAAGCAGTCAGGTGGTGCTGGTCAATATGGTAAAATTGATTATACTATCTCACCAGGCGAGCCAAATACTGGATTCACTTTCATCACATCCGTTGTGGGTGGAAACGTTCCCAAAGAATTCTTCCCTGCAATCGAGAAAGGGTTCCGTTCAATGATGGATTCAGGTACTTTAGCTGGTTTCCCTGTATTGGATGTTGTAGTTAACCTCACCGATGGTGCTTACCATGCCGTTGACTCTTCAGCCATCGCATTCGAAATCGCAGCGAAAGGTGCTTTTCGTCAATCGATACCAAAAGCTGGTCCACAATTGCTTGAACCCATCATGAAGGTTGACGTTTATAGCACAGAAGAGGATGTTGGTAATGTGATTGGTGACTTGAACCGTCGTCGTGGTATGATCTCAGGCCAAGAGCCCAGTGCTGCTGGTGTCCGCATTAAGGCCGATGTTCCTCTTTCAGAAATGTTTGGTTACATCAGTACATTGCGTACTCTTACCTCTGGTCGTGGTCAATTCTCAATGGAATTCTCTCACTATGCTCCTTGTCCAAACAATGTAGCTGAAGCAGTTATTGCCAAAGAGAAAGAAAAGAAAGCCGCAGCGATGGCGTAAGACCGTTAGGGTTTGTTGACAATTTTTTCATTAGCCTACGTTCCGTGCTTTATGCGCGGAATCCACTAAAGGCGCAATAAAAATAGGTAGGCGGAATTAAATGCAATGTCAACAGACTCTAGTAACTTTTAAAAAGCTCTGTCAGTTCGTTCTGATGGGGCTTTTAAAACTTCAAATAAATCAGTTATTTTCGAAGTAACCTTCATTGAAAGACACTGATTTAATTGATCCCAAATGCCTTATTCCTCTTGAATCGGAACACCTTGCAAATTATCGATAAAATCCATCACGTGTTATTTTTTCATATTGTATTTCTTGGAAACTTTAAATCACCCTGTAATTTGATCACCAATGACTCAATTTGATTTGCAATAAATCGAATAATATACTACATAAAACAAATACATCTGATATTTTTTATGCGCGAGAAATCTGACTTGGTCTATCCCTCATGTTATTATGACATTGATCGAACTGAAGCTGAAAAGCGACTCAGAAATATGCCTTTTAGAACTTTTATATTGCGTCCCTCTAGTCAAAAAGATGCAATTGCTGCATTGAGCTTCGTTGTTAGAGGGAAAGATAATCAAATAAAGGTCTCCCATCTTTTAGTAACTAAAAATCCTGCCGATGGCAGTAGTCTTATATTGCAAAATCACCAGGGTACCTTTAAAGATTTGCACACGATGGTTAATCGTCTTACGTTGTGCTATTGGATTCCATTTAATCAAATTGAGGCCGTAAAAGAAAAAGCTAAACTACCAGGATATTCTTTATTATCGCTGACATGGAAACAGTTAGACCTTAATGAAGAGCAAATCAAAACTGCTTTAAAAGATAAAGACGTTGGAACGTTCATTTTTTCACTTGGTAAAGAAAATGGCCAATATCCTTGGATTATGACTGTCAAAATCACTAAGTCAACTAATCTTGATTTTGGTATTTATATTAAAAAAAGTGGTTTTTGCGAAAAACCACTTCCATATTTATTGGGCAGCAGGCCAGTAATTGAAATTCCAAAATCTCTTGCCGAAATTATTACGTTAAATGCAGGTAAATATTTTGTGGATGAAGTTACTTATAGTTATTCCAAAGGTGAACTTATAAGCTTACCAATATTTACTGAACTCTTTAAACTTAATAAAACTACCGTTGAAGGCTATGTTGAGTCGATTGAAGCAGGTAATTTAGATCAAATTAAGCAACTTTTTGGATCCTTGTTTAAGATACAAAAAAGGGCACTATTAAAACTTCCCTTTTACATTCACCTAAATTCTGTTTATCGAGATTTTAGTCAAGGCTATACCGCGAAACCGATTGATATAGCGCTAAGTCAGGAAATAAAAGATTTTCTAACTAAGGAAGAAGAAAAAGTAAATAATTTAACGCCAAATGCTCTTATGGGATTGTTTAAGCAATATGCGCTACCCAAAGATTTGGCCCTGCACATTGCGGGTTATTTGGATTTTACCGATGGATTGCATCTATCGCAAACGAATAGAGAAGCATATGAGGCGACAAACCCTGCTGTAGAAGAGAATAAACCGAAACATTAATCGATTTAGCCAGTTAACTTAGAAACCAGCCTAGTGGGCACGGCCCAACTTAGACTGACTAAACTTTATTTTAGTTTTTCTAATAAAATAATATCTGAACCACGGAAATGCGATATTTTTTTTGCTGTTACTGAGGTTTCCTGTAGGATTTTTTCTGTATCAGAAAATAAATCAAGCCCATGATGTTTTAATGAGCGCAATAAAAAATAAGCGTTACCTTTGTTAGCAAGCGAATTTTCTAGCGCTCGAATATAACTCTGAAAAGAGCTATCTAAATAAAATCTACAACGATTTTTAAATGTGGAAGGGGAAAGCATTCCATGGCCTGGTTGGAAATAGGGTGGATTACTAATAATCAAATCAAATTTCCCTTCCCATTTTTTGTGATGTAGTTCATCATAATTTAAAAGATACCAACGAAATTTCAATTCAGGCCGATTGATGTGAGCCAAGTTATGATAAAAATATTCAGTGTAAATATCTTGAATCTCAATAAAATCAATCTGCCGGATTTCTTGAAGATGCCATGATAATTCAAACCCAATGACCCCGCATCCTGCGCAGAGGTCTAATACTCTTAATGAACCAAGATCGGTATGGTATTGCAATTGTGTTGCTACAAATTTTGCAAGATGAATTGAATCAAGACTGAAATGATATTCGTCAGGTTGTTTGTAATTATAAGTAAAATCTATATTTCGTTCGTTCTGTATCGTGTAAATCATTTTGAATATTTTTTATCAATATAGCCTGAGAGTATCTTATTTCATTGTTTGCCACGACCCTAATTAATTTTCAAATTTATTCTATATTCATGGTCATGTTGATTTTACGTTCCATAGCAAATTCATACACTGGATATCAAAATTGAAAGTAGTTTTTCATTAGAACGAACTTATGAATTTTAACCATTGAGTTATCTTCTAATTTAAAATAAATCACATTCATTGCATTATACTTCACCAAGAATGGCTTACTTTCTCGATGTTAGGAAGGGCGCATTCCGAGCGTTTCACTTTGCATTGCTTGTTCAAGTTTATCTAATACCGACTCTATACCATATTCCGAAGCTTCTGCTAGTAATCCAGAATAAATAGCTTTTTGTGCTTGAAATAGATTAGGAGCTGCTTCATCTCGAATCATTTTATTCTGCTGTGATTCAAGTTCCGCAAGAGCATTTAAATATTCTTGCATCTCCATATTTGGATTAATATATCTTACTCCTTCATTAATAAGATTTTTTGTCACGAACTGAAACATTTCAAATTTCATTGCTTGTACATACAGCGGATCGGCAGAAGTTTTCTGACAACTTTGTAACAATGCCAAGAGGTTATTAGCAGTCAAATGAATATCTTTACCTATGGATAACGAAACAAGGGCATCAACATCCTTGCAAAAGGTAATAAGCCCTTCTAAAATGCTAAAATTTTCTGGATTTTCAAAATTAGCCCATTTATTAAATGTTGCTACTTGTTGATGAATCCCATTGAGGACATTTTCTATCCATTTCAATTCATAAGCATCAATTTCCTGTTGTGAACCTCCTCTATCAATGGTCAATAACACCTTACTATGTGGTCGTTTATATTCTCTACCCACACCTTTGACGGATGTTTCTCTATGGTTAAGATACACCATGCGTTCATGGGAAGGCTTTATAAATTGCTCGTGTAATACATTTTTATTAGCAATCACATCAATATATAAATCATAGTCGGCAAGTAATTTTTTTTGTAAGTTTTTGGCAAAACCCAATCCTTCACATACACACATCACCAGTGTCAATCGAGGTGTTATATCAGGATTTTTAAAATTTGGATTTGTTAGGAGTTTTCCAAAATAAGTAGCAACATCATCTAGATTGTAAAGATTCGGATCGCCTTTTTGTCTATCAAGAACAAGATCTTGTAACTCTTCTCTTCCATGAGCCGAAAAATATATTTTAGTTTGGTTTGTAATCGGTCCGGGAAAGAACTCAGGACCTTGCAAAATTTTAAGATCACTTCCATTTGGAATTTTCACAAGAATAGCGGGTGTTTCATGAATTATGAGTGTGTCAATATTTGCCGTTATTTGATCTTGGGTCAAATTGATGTAAATGAGTTTATCATATTTGGAATACATGACAGAACTCCATTCTTGATTTCAGTATATTCTTAAAGTATAGAACTTGTGGTTATTATTTGATCAATAAAATGATTGAATAAAATAATGTAAAAAGGTGTTTTATTAATTCTTAAAGTGAATGAATGAGCGAACTTTTAGATAAATTGTCTGTTTTGTAAAATTTCTGGTTCAAGGCAGCCAATTGTACATTATTTTTTTGAAATTCTTGTTTTTAGCATGGCTGCCTTTTGAAATGAGATGGACAAATGAAAATCATATAAAAGCATAATTTTTTTAGCTCCCCTCACTTTAGCGATGAGTTATTGACTATTGCATTTAAGGAAGTTGCAATCCGATCCAGTAAACATTTGAAAGTCAGTTTTCAGCTCATTGGTAGGATCTTGTACAGTTGACTCAGTACCAGGCTGTAATACTCCTGCTTTAGTTATGCCCATAGTAATATCATTTGAAGTTCCTGCTGCAGACTTTTTAATGGGTTCATCATTGTATTCAAAAAAGACGGCACCTAAATTATGTGCTTCGGCAGAGCGGTTCAAAATGATTTTCAAAACTGCATTAAACCATGTGGGGCCATATTTATCATTCAAATGCTTACCTACTTCTCCTATCAAAAATGGCTTATTGTACTTTTCGGTGGTTAATTTTATTTGATTAAAAAATAGCTCATTGTATCCATGAGACGCATTTGTTGAAGGGTCGCCTCGGTAACCAGCATTTACTGTAATAAAATCTACATTCGGAATTTTTTCTACTAATTCACTGGTTCCACCTTCCTTAGACACAGCCCATTTTGAAGGATCATCGGCCATTGCATAGGTCACTAAACTTCCCGGACAATTTTGGTGTATTAAATCCACTACTTCATTAACCCGAGCCAGAGTTGCTTTATCTTCAAATACAGGCAATTCATTTCCTGCAGTAAATGCTAGAATTGCTTTATTACCACAAACTTCTTTAATCGAATTGACAATTTTGGTTTTGTCATAATTTGCTTGCTTTGAAAGGTGATCGGTTAAAATGGGATAAATGACATACATGTTCCTTTTTGAAACTTCGTCTAAAAATGTAATATGATCTTTTCCTACCGAATTGATATTATACAATCTTAGAGTATTGACTCCTATGTTTTGCATCTGATCTAGTTCACGGGCCCACTTACTCTGTAATTCTCTGTTATAGGTTGCATTCGCAGCACTCTCAATCTTCAGTGTTCCAAAAAAATCATCATCATCACAAGGTGATTTCCAATCATTGGGGTCATATTGATTCGCTGGCATACATAGCCAGGCTCCATTTTTATATTCCCAACCATACTCGGATTTTCCAGAAATTTTATTACCAGGAAAGCCCTTGGGTTCAGGTGCATAGGCCATCCCTTTGATTATAAAAGGCTGTCCATTCACCATTAATTTATAATCTTCAATTTTAGGTTGGGCGTTATTCGTTTGAGTATTGTTCGGTTCAGAATTGACTGTGCATACAATACAAGATAAGGATAGAGCTAAAGCAGGGGCGATTACTTTCATGATTCCACCAACAATTCGACCTAAATAGACTTATTCTAAATATAATACAAGTTAAAGCGATTTGCACAGATAATCAGTTGAGCACGTCTGTTATTATTCATTCACCATATATTTGATTAGCCAATCGACTCGTTTCAACTTCTTTTAGATTTTTGACAATTTGTGTTTCGGTATAACGCGATTTATTCATTTTGATCTCATCAAGTCCTGTACGAAAATATTCGTTCCGTTGGACTATGGGCTAGTTAAAGAGTTGTAATTCGTTTTGCTCCATTAAGCCAGTAATGAAATTCTCTATTTGCATTACTGAGCTTATTGTTCAGAAACAGGCTCCCTAAAATTTTTGTCTTTTGTTAGCAGGTTCATTTACCTCCGGCTCATCACTAGGTGCAAATGATCTTTTTAAACTCTCCTGATTTGTATCTGTTTCAATAACTATAGCCTCACATATGGATGATCTTCTATGAAACAAAGTACCTGGATATCGATTAACTTGGGGGGGAGATGAACCTCTGGTTGTTAATAAAGAACGTTGGTTTTTCAGGGAAACTGGATTGTCAGGAGTTTCACGCGCAAGATCATAAAGATTTTTTATATGCTTTGATATCTTTATATATTTCCTCAGTCGTTCCTGTGTTTTATAAGAACTTTTATCCTCTGGTAAGGTTTTAATAATAGCTTCGAAATCATCTACGCTTTTAATGATTTTCTTTAAAAATACTTCATCACTAGGCCTAGTAGAGGAATTTCGGCTCATCTGAATTTCAGGATGATTAAACAACGCGTAAATGAATGGTAGACGCAATATTTTGGGTAAGAGTTTATTAATAAGTTCAATCAGGCAATCAGCATTAGTAATTGCCGACTTTAACTCTTTAATTGTTAGATTAGAGTCTTTAGCAAAGAGAAAATTAATTAGCTGATTTTGATTTTTTTTAAAGCTAGAACGCTGTAAATATGCCAGTGCCAAGCGATCTTCAAATTTCTTTATTATCTTATGTTGCTCTTCAATTTGCTCAACTGGCGTTGCTGATAGTTCAGTTGGAATCCCTTGAGGAGCAGGATTCACTGTAAAAAATTGATGTTGATTAGCTGCGGCATTATCTGAAGTAATTTTAATTAATTGCATAAAAGATTGTGCAAGCTGTTTATGAGACTCAGCCGATTTACCTTCTAATACTTGCTGAAAACAGAAATTCGCATAAGCGTATGGTTTGAAACTTATATTACTCTTTTCGAAGATATTTATGAAATATGGCAAATCGAAACAATTAGCATTTTTTTGGATAAATAACTGCCCTAAAACTAGCCAGGCAGTGGTGTTGTTCTGCTGTGCACGTAAAGCATGACCAATACAGTATATTGCTCTTTGTAAATTTGACTTTCTCTCATAATTAGGAATGAGAGATTGCCATTGAGCCGGAAGTTGAACTTGATAATCATTAGGAGCAGACATGATGGCGAAGCTTAAATCTTCAAATAGCAGGTCTAGATGTTTTGCACTATCAGGGTTTATTTCATTAACTAAACTCATAATTTTTTCAATATTATGAATTAAGTTATTTCGCTGACAAAGGCTTATTTTGCAGTACATTAATTGAATGGTAAGCTGTATTTCAGGCGAGACTTCATGTGTCCCAAGATAATAAGCAATGTTTTTTTTATTGACTTCAATATTAGCGCTATCACTTCTTAGAGAAGTGAATAATTTGTAATGAGTAATATAATTTGGTGCATTGATAAAACTGATTAGATCATTAAGTATTTCTGAACGTTCAAATTTGGATTTCATACCTGGTTCCCGATTAAATGTTATTCTATCAAATAAGAAACAAATCTTATTTATGTATGCGACTTCAAGAGGCGGGTAATTTATTGTAGAAAACTTAAGAAATTATTAAGTAGAATACGCAAATTTGGCTTGAATGACACATCCGGAGCAAAAGGGCTCTACCCCAAAAAAGGGGGCATTTTAATCAAGTTAGTCTAGACTAACCCATTGATTTGACGGTCAAAAGGAAGATTAAAATGCCCAAGAAAGATTGTATCCTAAATTTACCGGGATAT